>JAZQVX010000026.1:0-11743 GCA_045632045.1 Lawsonibacter sp. | reverse complement strand
CAGCTTGTTCTTGTCCAGGTAGTCGTTCTTCCACTTCTCGGTCTCGGAAACCTTACCCAGGGTCTCGCTCCAGAAAGCAGCAGCCTCGGGGCTCATAGCCTTGGGGCCGACAACGCCGCGCCACACGGGGATCTCGACGTTCTCATAGTCGCCGACCTCGGACAGGGTGGGAGCGTTGGCCAGGTTGCCGGTGTAGCGCTCGGTAGCCAGAGCCAGGACGGGCTCCAGGTGCTCGGAGGGGTTGGTAGCCTCAACATACTGAGAAGCAGCGGCGGGCTTGGACAGGACCAGGTCGATATGGCCGCCCAGGCAGGCAACGATGGCGTCGCCGGTACCGTCGTAGGTGATGTAGGACATCTGGTCCTCGGTCAGGCCCAGCTCAGCGATCAGAGCCTCGTAGGTGGCGATATCGTCACCCTTGGAGCCGCCGATAACGACCTTGGTGCCGGACTGAGCAGCAGCCAGAGCGTCAGCGAAGGTGGCGTACTTGGCGCCGGGGCCGGTGAACAGCAGCTGCTTGTCAACGGCCATAACAGCCAGGGGGGTGAAGTTCTCAACGCGGTTGTCGGTGTTCAGGCACATGGGCATCAGGTCACCGGAGTTGAAGGTCAGCAGGGTGTGGTCGGCATCGGCAGCCTTGGTGGTGGCAACCTGCAGACGGCCAACCTCGCCAGCGCCGTCGGTGATGTTCTCGACGACGAAGGTCTGGGAAACCAGGCCCTCGGTGGTCATGATGTCGGAGATCATACGGGTGTAGATGTCGGAGCCGCCGCCGGCCTTGGAGGTAACGATCCAGTTAACCTCGGTGGAGGGGACGAAGGTCTTGGCCTCACCGGAGGTGGAGCCGGACTCGGTCTTGGCGCCGCAAGCAGTCAGAACAGACAGCATCATAGCAGCAGCCAGCAGAACGCTAATACGCTTCTTCATTGTGTACATTCCTTCCTTTTCTTGTTTGTGATTGATATGATTTAAGGGATTTCTCCCATAAACCCGGATGTGGTTGGCTTAGGCCTTGGCCTTAGCCTTGCGGATGATCTTCTTAAACAGGGGGGAGCAGACCAGCAGGATGGTGATGGTCATGAAAGCAGCGGACACGGGGTCGCCGAAGAAGACCATGGGGTTACCGCCGGAGATGATGAAGGCCTTACGCATGTTGCCCTCGAAGATGGGGGACAGAACATAGGACAGCAGCATGGAGGTAACGGGGATACCGGCCTTCTTGAAGAAGTAGCCGATGATACCGGAGACGACCATGACGATGACGCCGTACATGGAGTTGCTGGTGGCGTAAGCGCCAACGAAGCAGATACAGGTAACGATGGGGATCATGTACTTGACGGGCACAGCCAGGATCTTGATCAGGTAGGGAATGATGCCCATGGCGATGGCCAGAGCGAAGATGTTGGCCACGAACAGGGAGGCGATCAGGCCCCAGGCGAACTCAGGCTCGTTGGTGAACAGCAGAGGACCGGGCTCCAGACCCCACATCATCAGACCGCCCAGCAGAACGGCACCGGTACCGGAACCGGGGATACCCAGAGCCAGCAGGGGTGCGAAAGCACCGGCGGCAGCGGAGTTGTTGGCGGACTCGGAAGCGGCGATACCCTCAATGGCACCCTCGCCCATCTTCTCAGCGTTGGGGTTCTTCTTCTGGAAGCCGGTCTGGATGGAGTAGGACAGAACGGCAGCGGTGGTAGCACCGGAACCGGGCAGAACACCGATCAGGGTGCCCATCAGGCCGGAACGCAGAGCAACAGGAACAATGCGCTTGACCTGAGAACGGTTCAGCAGAGAACCGCGCAGGGTCAGCTTATCCTTGGGCATGGGAACCTCATCATAGCGCTTCATCATCAGATCGATGACCTGAGCAAAGCCGACGGCACCGATAACGAAGGAGATGAAGGGGATACCGCCCATCAGGTAGATGTTGCCAAAGTTGAAGCGGGGGGCGCCGGACAGGGTGTCCATACCAATGGAGGCAACCACGAAGCCCAGCAGAGTGGCGATGGTACCCTTGACAGGGTCATCCTCGCCCAGCAGCCAACCGATGGAGGTCAGAGCCATAATCATCAGAGCGGCCATCTGAGCGGGGCCGAACTCCAGACCCAAGTGAGCCAGAGCGGGACCCAGGAAGGTCAGGATCAGCATACCAATGATACCGCCGATACAGGAGGACACATTGGCAGCGAACAGAGCCTGACCGGGCTGGCCCTTCTGAGCCATGGGATAACCGTCACGGGCGGTCATAACAGCGGGGGAGTCGCCGGGGATGTTCAGCAGGATAGCGGAGAAAGCGCCGCCGTACATGTTGGAGTAGTACAGAGCACCCAGCATAATGATAGCGGCAGTGGGCTCGAACTTATAGGTCAGGGGCAGCAGCAGAGCACAGCCGGCCAGAGAGCCGATACCGGGCATAGCGCCGACGATCAGACCCAGAATTGCGCCCAGCAGGCAGACGCCCAGGTTCTGCAGAGTAAAGACGACCTGGAAGCCGCCGAGAAGCATCATCAGATTTTCCATATTTTCGTTTCCTCCTTACAGCAGCATCTCGAAGATAATACCTTCGGGGAAGCGAACCTTCAGCCACAGGACAAAGACACCAACGACGATGGCCATAACGATAGCCAGGATCAGGATGATGTGCTTCCAGGGAGCCTTCTCCATCACCTTCAGCCACACCACGACAAAGATGGCCAGAGCGGGCAGCATGCCGATGAAGTGGATAGCGGCGATCAGGATGATGCCGGTCAGCATCATGATGAACTCAGGCTTATAGTACTTAACGGGCTTGGTGTCCTTAAAGGACTTCATAAAATCGATCACGCACAGGGCGATCAGCATCACGCAGACGATGGTGGGAACAAAGGCGGCGGTGGGGCCCTTGGAGGCGTTCCAGAAACCGAACTTGCTCAGACCATTATGCATGAAGACGGCGCACAGGGCGATGATCAGCAGGGGCATTACCTGCTTGGTACCAAATTTCTTCATCGAGAAGTCACCTATTAGCCCTTCTTGTTGTTGGCAGCCATCTGGCTGGCCATCTTGACAGCGTTGGCGAAGGAGTCGGTGGTAACGATGTTCTTGCCGGCGATGTCATAGGCAGTGCCGTGACCGCAGGTAACAACGGGATAGGGCTGGCCGCCGGCAATGGTGATACCGCCGGAGAAGCCGATCAGCTTCAGCGCGATCTGGCCCTGGTCGTGGAACATGGTGACAACACCGTCATACATCTTCTTGTTGAAGGCGTTGTGGAACAGGATGTCGGAGGAGTCGGGACCCATGGCGTTCATGCCGTTCTCCTTAGCCTTCTCGATGGCGGGAGCGATGATGTCGATCTCCTCGCGGCCGCACTTGCCGCCCCCACCGGCGTGGGGGTTCAGAGCAGCGACGCCGATACGGGGATTCTCGAAACCGGCCATCTTCAGGGTCTTGTGGCACAGGGTGATAGCGCGGAAGATCTTCTCCACGGACAGAGCGGAGCTGACCTCGCTGATGGGAATATGGCTGGTGGTACGGGTGGTCCACATGCCGGCAGCGACATTGATCTCGCCGAAGGGCTGATCGGCAACGCCGAAAGCGTGAGCCATGACATGGTGTTCGCTCTCGTACTGGCATCCGGCCAGCTTCATGCCCTGCTTGTTGAAGGGGCCGAAGCAGAAGCCGTCGATCTCGCCGGTCTTGCACATCTCGATGGCCAGATCCAGCATCTTGTTGACGCTGACGGAGCACATCATGTTCAGCTCGCCCATCTTGACATCAGCGGGATCCTGATCCTTCTGATCCAGAACGGGGATGCCCTTCTCCCAGTCAGCCTCAGCAACGGAAGAAACGGCATAGTACTTAGCCTCACCGCCAACGACCTTCAGGGCATTGGCCAGGATGCGCATGTCACCAATGATAATGGGACGGCAGTAATCAGCATAGAAGTTCTCTGCAGCCAGCTTTGCGACCAACTCGGGGCCGACACCGGCGGAGTCGCCCATCAGGATACCAAGAACAGGTTTTTTCTCACTCATTTTTCTCGTTCCTTTCTTCTTTCAATTTGTTTCACACAAGTTTCATGCGAACAATGATTCTATCACATTTCTTACAGCAAGAAAAGCGCCATTTCCCTATTTTTAGTAAACTTTGTTTCTTCTGCTGTATTTTTCGTGCGATATGTTCATTTGCCCGGACGACTTTTGTGCACAAAGACGACCAAACGCTCTCCTCGGCAGGGATTCGCTCCATCGTCATGAAGACACCGTTAAAAACGGTCTGAAACACGCGAAACGCCAGAAACATTTTTATGTTTCATTCTTGTTTCGTGTTTCGTGTTTCATTTTGTTTCATTTTCTTGGTGCGCCGCCACAGCGTGGTTCGGCTGATCCCCATTTCGCGGGCAATGTCCTCTTTGCGTTTATATGGCTGCGCCGGGGTCTTTCGCTCGGCGGGACCATCATAAAATTCTTCAGCGCTGTCCACAAGTCCTGTCAATCTCAGCTGTTCGGGCGTGATCTCCTGTCCCTCATTGAGGATGACAAGACGCTCGCTGAAATTGCGCAGCTCGCGCACATTACCGTACCAGGGGTATCTGCGCACCAGCGCAATGACCTCCGGCGTAACTTTGGGAACAGGCAGACCGTGGGCACGGCTGTGCTGCTCCAACATACTTGTAAAGATCCACTCAATGTCGTCGGGGCGCTCCCGCAGAGGCAGAAGCTGCATCTCCAACAAATTGATGCGGTAATACAGATCGCTTCGGAAATCTCCGTCCAGGATCTTCCGGCGGATGGTGATATTGGTGGCGGAAATAATGCGCACATCCACAGGGATGATCTTATTGTCGCCGATGCGCCGCAGCTCTTTTTCCTGCAGGACGCGCAGCAGCTTGGCCTGCAGATTGATGGGCATCTCGCCGATCTCATCGAGGAAGATCGTTCCCCGGTGGGCCAGTTCAAACAGACCTTCCTTGCCGCCCTTCTTGGCGCCGGTAAAAGCGCCCTCACTGTAACCGAACAGCTCACTTTCCAGCAGATGCTCGGGCAGCGCGGCGCAGTTCACCGCCACAAAGGGGTACTGACTGCGGGCGCTGGCATTGTGGATGGACTGGGCAAAGAGTTCCTTGCCCGTGCCTGTTTCACCCAGAATCAGCACATTGGCATCGGTTTTGGCATATTTGTTGGCCAAAATCAACCGTTGCTGCATCTGGGGATCCTTCACCAGAATATCATGAAATGTATACTGGGCGGTGAATCCCTTCTGTTTCATTTCCCGGCGGAGTTTGGAGTCGCTGTCCTGAATGGTTCGGGCCGTCTGGAGGGTGAAAAACAGGCCCGCGCTCTGTCCGTCCATATTCATGGGGGCACAGCGCATGATGGTGGTCAGCCCATGGAACTCCCGCATGGAGTCCTGAGCGTTTCCGCTCCCCAGCACCTCTTTCCATCCGGATTGGGGCAGCACCTCGTCGATATGCCGGTTGATCATCTCGGACACCGGGGTGTCGGAACCTTCCAACAGTCTGCACGCCTGGGTATTGGCCGCCACCACATAGCCGTTGGAATCACAGGCCAGCACACCGTCATGATGAGAGTCAAGAACGGTACGCATCAGATGGCTCTTGACCCGGGCTCTGTTGATGCTGCGGGCAGTTTCCAGCGCAATGTCCACCGTGCGGTGGACGGTAGATGCCGCCGTCTCAAAAGGCAGCGCCTCGATTCCTCTCCGACCACACTCGTCATAAACGGTCAGACCGCCAATGGCATACCGGATCCCTTCCCGCTCCACGGCGTCCATGACCTGAGAGGCATCCTCCTCATCGTGGATATAGAACACTTCCATGTCCAGTCCACTGAGTTGAATGATCTGCTCCATGTTGCACCGAACGGAATCGGGCAGGATCACAGCCAGTCTCTGCCGACCAAAGCGTTCCACCGCCTTGGTCAGTGTGTTAAGGATGTCATCACTGGTCACAGCGATCTCCACGAAGGCCACCTTGGGATGGTTTTCACGGATGCTGTAACCCGTAATGCCGCGGGCGGCGATGACATGATACTGATCCAGATCAATGTTGGCAAAGCGGCTTCCCCGGAGGTGGCAGATCTCCACCCGGATGTTCCGGGTATCCTGCTGTGCCACACACGCTTCAAACTGTGTCTGGAGCTGTTCGTAGGGAACGACCAGCAGTACATCCGTCATGTCATCCCCTCCTCCCACTCTTCATCACTTTATTGAGTAAAACCAATTATATCACAGGCCTGTCCAAAAGACAACAACGCCCCCTGTGAATATTCCGCCAATTTTTTCCGCGATCCGACGGACAGTCAGATCACTTCTTGATCTGCTCAGCGGCACGGATCAGACGCAGAACATCCTCCATGGTACGCTGATAATAGTCACGGGTCTCGTGGATGTAGTCCGCAAAGGCCTTGGCCTCACGGTCAATGCCGAAGATAGCAGACACGCCCAGATCATAGGCCTCGCTGGCACTCTTGTCGATACAGCCGACGATGGCGACCAGAGGCACATTCTGAGCGCTGGTGCGCTTGGCGATGCCGGAGATGACCTTGCCGTGGACACTCTGAGAGTCGATGCGGCCCTCGCCGGTGATGACCATGTCAGCACCCTCCAGAACCTTGTCAAACTCCACCATATCCAGAACAGCCTCGATGCCGGACTTCAGCTCGGCACCCAGGAAGGCGATACAGCCGCCGCCCATGCCGCCGGCAGCGCCGGTACCGGGCTGCTCAGCGATGTCCAGACCCAGCTCGCTCTTGATGGTCTCAGCCAGCTTGCGCAGATTGTCGTCCAGACGGGCCACCATCTCCTTGTTGGCGCCCTTCTGGGGGCCGAAGACATAGGCGGCACCGGTGGGGCCGTACAGGGGGTTCTCGACATCGCACATAACGGTGACCTTCACGCCCTCCAGTAGAGCCTTGGCCTCGGACACATCGATCTTGGCGATCTGGCCCATGGTCTTGCCCAGAGGAACGAACTGGTTGCCCTGCTCGTCATAGAACTTCACGCCCATGGCGGCGGCACAGCCACAGCCGCCGTCGTTGGTGGCACTGCCGCCCAGACCCAGCAGGATCTCGGTGCAGCCGTTCTCAACAGCGTGGCGCATGACCTGACCCACACCGTAGGTGGTGGTCTCCTCGGGATTGCGGCGATCGCCAACCATGGGCAGGCTGGCGGCGCAGGCCATCTCCACGATGGCGCGGTTGCCGCTGCGGGCATAGGTGGCCTCGATGGACTCACCGTAGGGGCCGGAAGCGGGAACAGTCACAGGCTGGGCCTGAATGGCCTCCACGAAGCACTCAACGGTACCCTCACCGCCGTCAGCGACAGGGACAGTGACCACTTCGCAGCCGGGGAAAATCTTGGGAATAGACTCACGGGCGATCTCGCAGATCTCCATGCTGGACAGAGAGCCCTTGAAAGAGTCGGAAATGACAATACACTTCTTCATTTTGTATGCTCCTTATGCAGAACGCTGCCCAGAATATGGGCTTCTGGGCAGCGTTTTAAAGTCAGGATCAGATTATGATTACTTGTTCACAACATTCACGGGAGCGCCGTCCTGGAAAGCCTTGACATTGTCCACGGTGATGTTCATGATGCGCTGGCGAGCCTCCTTGGCGCCCCAGGACATATGAGGAGTGATGATGCAGTTCTTGGCGCCCAGCAGGGGGTTGTCAGCCTTGATGGGCTCGCTGTAGACGACATCCAGACCGGCAGCGCCCAGCTTACCGCTGTTCAGAGCGTCGGTCACATCCTGCTCGTCGATCAGCTGACCGCGAGAGTTGTTGATCAGGATGGCGCCGTCCTTCATCTTGGCGATGTTCTCCTTGTTGATCAGGCCGGTGTTCTCGGGAGTCAGGTTGCAGTGCAGGAACAGGACATCGGACTGGGCCAGAACGGTCTCCAGGTCGACATACTCAGCAATGGCCTTGCCGGACTCATTGGGATACAGATCGTAAGCGATGACATTCATACCCAGAGCCTTGGCGATGCGGCCGGTGGTCTGGCCGATGCGACCGAAGCCGATGATACCGGCGGTCTTGCCGTCCAGCTCGATCAGGGGGTAATCCCAGTAGCACCAGTCAATGTGGTTCTGCCACTTGCCCTCGAAGACGGTGTTGCTGTGGTGGCCGATGTGGTGGCAGACCTCCAGCAGCAGAGCGATGGCGTACTGACCGACGGAAGCGGTGCCGTAGGTGGGAACATTGCAGACGGGGATGCCCTTCTGCTTGGCGTAGTCGTAGTCAACGACATTGTAACCGGTAGCCAGGACAGCGATCATCTTCATGTTGGGGCAGGCGTCGATGGTAGCCTTGGTGATGGGGGTCTTGTTCAGAACCACGATCTCGGCGTCGCCGATGCGCTCAGCAATGATGGGGGCATCAACATAGGAAGTGCGGTCGTAAACAGTGACCTCGCCCAGAGCCTCCAGGCCGCTCCAGCTCAGATCGCCGGGGTTCTCGGTATAGCCGTCCAGAACAACGATTTTCATATCAGATCGTCCTTTCAATTATATTATAAATGTATAGCTGACTTGATTAGTCTTCCAGCAGAGCCCAGGCGCGGTTCACGACGCGCTTGGTGTTGGCCAGAACGATATCCTCATCCTCACCGGGACGAGGCAGAACTTCCATGGACAGAACATAGGGGTTCTGAGCGTTGAAGAAGCCCTCCTCCTTCAGGACGCGGAAGAAGTCCAGCAGCTCGGCGGTGTCATTGGCGGAGTTGGGGTAGCCCATGCGGGGGTGCAGATCGCCGTAACCATCGCAGCCGGGAACGACAACAGCGTTGCCGAAGTGGAAGTGAGTGATGTAGGGACGCAGAGTGCGGATGACGAACTGGCTGGTCTCATAGGTGGTGGGGAAGTGGCTCAGGTCGACCATCAGACCGAAGTTGCTGTGAGTCATGCGCATATCAGCGGCGAACTGGGCAGCATAGGGAGCGGGACCGATCAGAGCGGCCTTGTCCATATCGAAGTCAAAGACCTCCAGCTCGACATTCATGCCCTTGGTGGCGGCGTAGTCACACAGATTGCGGGTGGTCTTCAGCAGCTGCTGATAAGCCTGATCCTTGGTCTCGGGCTCCCACTTGCCGGCCAGGAAAGCGATACCCTTGGCGCCCAGGTACTCAGCCTCGTCAATGGCCTCCATCAGGGTAGCCTCGGCCTTCTTGCGGCCCTCCTCGTCGATATCGTTGGGGTTCAGCTTGGGACCCAGCAGACGGGGCTGAGCGCCGTAGCAAACCTTCAGGTGGCTCTGATCCAGGATAGCCTTGGCCTCAGCGTTCTTCTCGCCGAAACCCTTCAGCTCGATGGCATCAAAGAAGTCGTCGCGGGCAATGGCCAGCAGAGACTCCATGGGGTCACGCTTGGGGTAGCTCATCCACTGGATGGTACCCACCTGGAAATACTTGTGGATGGATTCTTTCATCTGGAAGACCTCCTGCAAAAATATATTTTAGTAATAAGGAAACACTTTTTGTTCCGAAAATCCGCGCTTTTCGCGGCCCTCGCCGCCCAAGCCCGGAATTCCCGATTCTTTCCATGTTGTAATCTTATCACGCTCCTTTCCTTTCGTCAAGAAGTATTACAAGTGCACACCCACTTGTAATACTTCTTAAAACAGTAATTTTTGTGGGGCATTTTAGCATTTTTATATGCGGATATCTCTGTTTTCGGTACACCCTCCGTCAAACGTAATACAAGTGCCTATTTTTTTCTACTGCTGACTAGAAGAAACACCCATCTTTGCCCTTGACCTCCCGAGCGTTTGCGAATATACTGTTACTGTCGAAATACTTATTATGACAAGTGAGGTGAGACCCCATGGCCCAGCGGAAATCCTCCACGGTAACGGACGGCGTGTTCGACTATCTCAGCCAGAACATTTACTCCGGAATCTGGAAGCCCGGCGACAAGCTCCCCTCCGAAGCACAGTTGTGCTCTCAGTTGGGTGCCAGCCGCATCACGGTGCGCAGCGCATTGGGGCGTCTCTCCGCATTGGGACTGGTCCAGAGCCAGCAGGGCAAGGGCACTTTCGTCAGCGCCCAGCCTGTCATGGGCTCCATGGCCCCCCTGCCCATCCAGAATACCGACCGGCTGAGCATCTTCGAGTTCCGCAAGATCATCGAAGGCGAAAGCGCCGCGCTGGCCGCCATCCGCGCATCTTCCGCCGATGTTCAGTCCATGCAGAACGCCATTCTGGGCATGGAAAACGGCAAGAGCGAACAGGAAGTAGCCGAGTACGATATGCTCTTCCACTCTCTGATCGCAAAGGCCTCCGGCAACGAGATCATCGAATGGGTATTTCACATCATGCAGGAGACTTACTCCCGCATCTTTGCAGACAATGTCACCCATCTGGGCAATATCGGCGCCGAACAGCACCGCCGCATCCTGCTGGACATCCAGATCCGGGACATGGACGCCGCACGGCAGCACATGGTCGCCCATCTGGACACCACGGTGCGCTCTGTCTGCAAACCCTGACCTTATGAACCCGCGCACGAAGTGCGCAGCATTTCAGACCCAAAACATACGAATGGAGGAACATCATGAAACTGCCTGCTGAAGAAAAGGCACGGCTGGAACAGCTGTGCAGCCAGTTCCGGATTGACCTGATCGAGACGCTGCATGCGCGTCAGACCGGCCATCCCGGCGGCTCTCTGTCCCTGTGCGAGATCCTGTCTGTCCTGTACTTTGAGGAGATGAATGTCGATCCCGCCAACCCCAAGATGGCCGATCGCGACCGCATGGTTCTGTGCAAGGGCCACGCCGCTCCCATCCTGTATCGTATCCTGGCCGAGAAGGGCTTCTTCCCCGTTGAGGAGATGGCCACTCTGCGTTGCTTTGAGACCCGCCTGCAGGGCCATCCCTGCCCCCTGGAGACCCCCGGCGTCGACGCCGCTACCGGTCCTCTGGGCATCGGCCTGTCTGCTGCTCTGGGTATGTCCATGGCTCTGAAGCTGGACAACTCCCCCGCCCGCGTCTACGCCATCCTGGGTGACGGCGAGATCAACGAGGGCACCGTTTGGGAGGCCCTGATGGCCGCTGTTAAGTTTAAGGCTGACAACCTGTGCGCCATTCTGGACTGGAACGGCGTCCAGCTGGACGGCACCACCGAGGAAGTCATGCCCATGGGCGACATCCCCGCCAAGTTCAAGGCCTTCGGCTGGAACACCATCGAGTGCGACGGCCACGACCTGGACTCCGTCTACGAGGCTCTGGAGACTGCCAAGACCGTCAAGGGCGTGCCCACCATCATCCTGGCCCACACCGTCAAGGGCAAGGGTGTCTCCTTCATGGAAGGCAAGAACGCCTGGCACGGCAAGCCCATCAATGATGAGGAATATGCCCTGGCTATGGCTGAACTGGGAGGTGCAAAATAATGGCAAAGGCAATTCGTGATGTGTACGGCGAGGCCCTGGCCAAGTACGGCAAGGACAATGATAAGGTCGTCGTTCTGGACGCTGACGTGAGCGGCTCCACCAAGTCTGCCACCTTCGGCAAGGCTTGCCCCGATCGTTTCTTCAACATGGGTATCGCTGAGGCCAACATGGTCGCTGCTGCCGGCGGCATGGCTTCCTGCGGCAAGATCCCCTTCGTGAACACCTTCGCCGTGTTCCTGACCTCCATCGGTCTGACCGCCGCCCGCGCTCTGGGCTCCTACTCCAAGCTGCCCATCAAGATGGCCGGTGCTTACGCCGGTATGTCCGACGCTTTCGACGGCCCCAGCCACCACGCTCT
>JAZQVX010000025.1:0-4365 GCA_045632045.1 Lawsonibacter sp. | reverse complement strand
TGTTTTCATAGTGTGCGGTGAGAGATCCGTCGGCGGAGACAACGGTCCACTTGTCGGCCAGAACATTGACCTGCCAGGAACCGGCGTTCACCATGGGCTCCACAGCCAGAGTCATACCGGGCATCAGTCGATGTCCGTGACCGGCGGGGCCGTAGTTGCGGATCTCGGGGGGCTCATGAAGCTTGGCGCCGATACCGTGACCGACGAAGTCCCGGACCACGCTGAAGCCGTTGGCCTCTACGTACTCCTGAACGGCGTGGCCGATGTCCGACACGCGATAGCCCTTGCGGGCGTACTTCATACCCTCCCAGAAGCTCTGCTCAGTAACCTGAATGAGCTTCATGGCCTCATCGCTCACCTTACCGCAGGGGTAGGTGCCGGCGCAGTCACCGTGGAAACCGCCGATATAGGCGCCCACGTCTACGCTGACGATGTCTCCCTCCTGCAGCTTGCGGGAACCGGGGATTCCGTGGATGACCTGCTCGATGACCGAGATACAGGCACTGCCGGGGAATCCGCCGTAACCCAGGAAGGAGGGCTTTGCACCCTGAGACTCGATGAAGCGGCGGACCGCCTTGTCGATCTCATGAGTGGTAACTCCCGGCTTGATCATGGAAGCGGCCAGCGCGCGGGCCTGGGCGGTGATCCGCCCGGCCTTGCGCATTGCCTCGATCTCGCGGGAAGATTTCAGAGAAATGAGTTCCAGTCCCATCAGATACCCAGCTTTTCAGCGATGACCACAGCGGTCTCTTCGACGCTGGGCAGGGAGGGGATGGAAGTCAGCATGCCGCGCTCCTGGAAGAACTCCTTCAGGGGAGCGGTCTCCTCCTGGTACACGACCAGGCGGTTGCGCACGGTGGCCTCCTCGTCGTCCTTGCGCTGAACCAGCTTGCCGCCGCACAGGTCACACACGCCGTCCACCTTGGGGCGGGAGGTCACACTGTTATAGGGGGCGCCGCAGTCAGAGCAGACACGACGGTTGGTCATGCGCTTGAGGATATCTTCGGGATCAGCCTCGAGGGACAGGACGAAGTCGGCCTGCAGCAGACCCTCTTCTTCCATGGTCTTGGCCTGAGCGACAGTGCGGGGCACGCCGTCCAGAATGTAACCGTTGGCGCAGTCGGCCTGAGCCAGACGCTCCTTCACGATGCCAATGATGAGGTGATCCTCGACCAGCTTACCCTCTTCCATGCATTTGCTGACCTGCTTGCCCAGAGGAGTGCCCTCCTTCATAGCAGCGCGCAGCATGTTTCCGGTAGAAATGGTGGGGATGCCCAGCTTCTGCCGAAGGATCTCGCCCTGGGTTCCTTTACCGGCTCCGGGAGGGCCCAACAGAATCAGTTTCATACCCGTTCAGCTCCTTTTCTTACTCCAGGAAGCCCTTGTAATGACGCATCAGCATCTGGGCTTCCATCTGCTTGACAGTCTCCAGAGCGACGCCCACCACGATGATGATGGAGGTACCGCCGATGGCCAGAGAGCTGTAGCCGAAGATGTTACCGGTAATGATAGGCAGAATAGCGATCACGGACAGGTACAGAGCACCGAACATAGTGATCTTATTCAGGACCTTGGTGATGAAATCAGCGGTGGGCTTACCGGGGCGGAAGCCGGGGATAAAGCCACCGTTCTTCTTCAGGTTGTTGGCGACCTCAACAGGGTTGAAGCTCATGCTGCTGTAGAAGTAGCTGAAGCCAACGATCAGGAAGAAGTACATAATGCTGTAGAAGGGCTTGCTGGTGTCAAAGACACGCATCATAGCGCTGTTGTCCACGGTCCAGCCCATGAAAGCACCGATGGTGGCGGGCAGGGAAGCGATGGACTGAGCGAAGATGACGGGCATAACACCGGACATGGACACCTTCATGGGGATGTGGGTGGACTGGCCACCGTACATCTTGCGGCCCACAACGCGCTTGGCGTACTGGACGGGGATCTTGCGCTCAGCGTTGTTGATGAACACGATGAACACGATCATGGCCAGACCGCCGATCAGGATGATGGGGATCATCCAGGGAGCCAGAGCCATGGCCTCGTAGGTGGGCAGAGCCTCACCCAGAGCAGCCTTGACCTCAGCGTCCTGCAGCATGCTGTGGTACTGAACACCGACGACCATGTCGCGAACCATCTGGGGCAGACGGGACAGAATGCCGGCAAACAGGATGATGGAAATACCATTGCCGATGCCGAACTCAGTGATCTGCTCGCCCAGCCACATCAGGAAGGCGGAACCGGCGGTGAAGGACAGGACGATGACCAGGCCAACCCACAGGTTGGACAGACCCTCGCCGTCGATCAGGCCGTAGCTCTTGATCAGGGTGTAGTAACCAAAGCCCTGAATCAGAGCGATGATCACGGTGGTGTAACGGGTGATGGAAGCGATCTTCTTGCGGCCTTCCTCACCGCCCTCCTTGGCCAGTCGCTCCAGAGCGGGGATGGCCACGGTCAGCAGCTGGATGATGATGGAGCTGTTGATATAGGGCTGGATGGACAGGGCGAAGACGGTAGCCAGAGAGAAGGCAGAGCCGCTCATGGCGTTCATCAGACCCAGGATGGTACCGCTCTGGGTGGCCAGATGGGCCTCCAGACCGGCGGAATTGATATAGGGGACAGGGATAGCAGCGCCCAGACGGAAAATCAGCAGGGCGAAAACGGTGAACAGGATCTTCTTACGCAGCTCGGGAACGGCCCAAGCGTTGCGGATAGTCTGGATCACTTAGATCACCTCCACCTTACCACCTGCAGCTTCGATCTTTTCCTTAGCGGAGGCGGAGAAGGCGGAAGCCTGAACGGTCAGCTTCTTGGTCAGCTCACCGTTGCCCAGGATCTTAACACCGTACTCGCACTTGGACAGGACGCCCTCGGCCAGCAGAGTCTCAGCGTTGATCACTGCGCCGTCCTCAAACTTCTCCAGAACAGAGACATTGACGGACTCCAGACGCTTGGCGAAAATGTTGTTAAAGCCGCGCTTGGGGATACGGCGGGTCAGAGGCATCTGACCGCCCTCAAAACCAACGCGGACACCGCCGCCGGAGCGGGACCACTGGCCCTTCTGGCCACGGCCGGCAGTCTTGCCGTTACCGGAACCGTTGCCGCGGCCCTTGCGGTAAGCCTTGGTGTTGGAACCGGCAGCGGGAGAGAGTTCATGCAGATTCATGTTTCTTACTCCTCCTATTAGTTTTCCTCGGTGATCTGGAGCAGATAACCGATCTGGGCGATCTTGCCGCGGGTGCAGGCGTTGTCGGGCTGGACGGTGACGTCGCCGATCTTCTTCAGGCCCAGAGCAGCGGCGGTGGCCTGGTGCTTGACCAGACGGCCGTTCAGGCTCTTGACCAGCTTGATGTTCAGATTAGCCATTGTTCTCGTCCTCCTTAGCCCAGGATCTCTTCCACGGACTTGCCGCGGGTGCGAGCAACTTCCTCGGGAGTGCGCAGAGCCTTCAGACCCTCGAAAGTAGCGTTGACAACGTTGTTGGGGTTGTTGGAACGCAGGCACTTGGAACGGATGTCCTTGATGCCAGCAGCCTCCATGACGGCACGGACGGGGCCGCCGGCGATGATGCCGGTACCCTCAGCAGCGGGCTTCATCAGCACGCGGCCGGCGCCGAACTCACCGATCACCTCGTGGGGGATGGTGGTACCGGACAGGGAGACATTGATCATGTTCTTCTTGGCATCCTCGATGCCCTTGCGGATAGCCTCGGGAACCTCAGCAGCCTTACCGGTGCCGAAGCCAACGCGGCCCTTCTCGTCGCCGACGACCATCAGAGCGGCGAACTTCATGACGCGACCGCCCTTGACGGTCTTAGAAACGCGGTTCAGGGAAACGAGCTTTTCCACGAACTCGCTGGGCTCTCTTTCAAATCTTGCCATTGTTGTCGTTTCTCCTTTCCCTTAGAACTGCAGGCCGCCCTCGCGGGCACCCTCGGCCAGAGCCTGGACACGGCCGTGGTAGACATAGCCGCCGCGGTCGAAGACCACAGTGTCAATGCCCTTGGCCTTGGCGCGCTCGGCGACCATCATGCCGACCTTCTTGGCGGCGTCGGTCTTGGTGCCCTCGCACTCAAAGTCCTTCTCCAGGGAGTTGGCGGCAACCAGGGTCTTGCCGGTCACATCGTCGATGATCTGGGCATAGATGTTGCTGGCGCTGCGGAACACATTCAGACGGGGACGCTCGGAGGTGCCGGCGATCTTGGCACGGACACGCTTATGGCGCTTAATGCGCTGAGAACGGGTATCGGGTCTGTTAATCATAATTGGCACACCTCCTTATTACTTCTTGCCGCCGGTCTTACCAGCCTTGCGGCGGATGACCTCGTCGACATACTTGATGCCCTTGCCCTTATAAGGCTCGGGGGGACGCTTC
>JAZQVX010000024.1:0-4534 GCA_045632045.1 Lawsonibacter sp. | reverse complement strand
AGGAGCGCCCCGCCCCCGAGGTGCTGGAACAGCAGTCCTGCGTGGGAAACTGGGTGCTGCTCCATGCCCTCAGCCGTGCGGAAGCCGGAGATGTGCCCGAGATCGCCGTGGCGGCAGGGGAGCAGCGGGTGTCCATTTCCCACGAGGATCGCTGGGACATTCGCTGGCATTACGCCCAGAGTTATGCCAATGTATCCCGCCGGCCCTCGCGAAAGGGAGCGAGGGAGGAATATGACCCGGAAACGATGGCCTCTCGCCACCGGGCACTTGGCTGGAAATATCCCCATCCCGCCCCGGCCAATATTCCCTCCAAGCTGACCGCCACCCAGATCAAGGGGCGCATTCTGGACAGTGAGATCACCCAGGATGCCCCGGCAGCCAGTGAGGAACATGCCCCCATCTACCGCCCCAATTTCATTGTGGAGCAGCGGGGACTGACCGCCGCCCAGCGGGGAACGGCCCTCCATCTGGTGATGGAGAAGCTGGATCTCAAGGGCGACCTGACTCCTGCAGGCATCCGTGCCCAGATGGAGCAGATGCGGGAAGCGGATCTGCTGACCGATGCGCAAAGGGACTGCATCCCGGTCAATCAGATCGCGCAGTTCTTTGCAAGCGCTGTGGGAGAACGACTGACAAGGGCAAAAGCCTGTCACCGTGAATTCAAGTTCTCACTGCTGGTGGATGCCGTGGACTACTTCCCGGATGCCGTGGGAGAGGAAGTTCTCCTGCAGGGCGTGGTGGATCTCTGGTTTGAGGATGAGAACGGCATCACCGTGGTGGACTTCAAAAGCGACCACATCCAGCCCGGAGAGGAAACCCAGCGTGCCGAACACTACCGCCCCCAGCTGGAGGCCTATTCCAAGGCTTTGCAGACAATTCTGGGTGCGGATAAAATCAAAACTGTCCTGTGGTTTTTCAAAACGGCAACCGCGGCAGAGCTGTAAGCGCCTATTGAAAATCTGCCCCAGATTTTGTATAATGGGAGCATCCATTGAATCAAGAGGAGAATTCCTTCCATGTATCATATTCATATCATGACCCTGTTCCCCGATGTGGTGGGAGATATGCTGTGTGAGTCCATTCTGGGCCGTGCCCAGGAGCGCGGCTTCATCCGCATCGACTGCCACCAGATCCGGGACTACACCCTGAACAAGCAGAAGCAGGTGGACAACTACCCCTACGGCGGCGGCCGCGGCGCCGTCATGCAGGCTGACCCCCTCTACCAGTGCTGGAAGCACATCTGCGATGAGGAAGGGGAGCGCGTCCATACCATCTACATGTCCCCCTGCGGCAGAACCTTCTGTCAGGACGATGCCCGCCGCCTGAAGGCCGACTATGACAAGCTCATTCTGGTCTGCGGCCACTATGAGGGCATCGACCAGCGCTTCATCGACGAGTGCGTGGACGAGGAGATCTCCATCGGTGACTTCGTCATGACCGGCGGTGAGATCCCCGCCATGGCCGTGGCCGATGCCGTGTGCCGACTGGTGCCCGGTGTCCTGTCCGACCCCTCCTGCTATGAGAACGAGAGCCACTGGAACGGTATGCTGGAGGCCCCCCAGTACTCCCGCCCCGAGGTCTGGCACGACCGGGCCGTTCCCGCCATCCTCCTCTCCGGCCACCACATGAATGTGGAGAAGTGGCGCAGAAAGCAGTCCATTCTGCGCACCAAACAGCGCCGCCCCGACCTGTATGAGAAGCTGGATCTCTCCTCCAAGCAGGACAAGAAGCTGATGGCCGAGCTGAAAGAGGAGTATCCTGAGGAGTTCTGACCCCGTTGGTCAAATCTTGTCAGAATCTTAAATTGACAAATTCGGATAATCCTGCTACCATGAGTCAAAACAAAGGGGAGTAGTCGGCACAGAATTTTCTGTGTGATACCTGCCAACAATCATGGATGGGGGAAACCTCATTCTGGCTGTATCTGAAATGACCAGACCTGTGTTCCTGACCGGGAGCACAGGTCTTTTTTCATACGCCCCTTTTAAATGGAATCAAGAAAGGAAAATGGATCATGGAATTTTTGTGGCAAGGTGCGCTGTCCATCACCTGGCAGCAGCTGGTCATGTATGTGGTGGGCGGTCTGCTCATCTGGCTGGCCATCGAGAAGGGCTTTGAGCCCGCACTGCTGATGCCCATGGGCTTTGGGGCCATTCTGGTCAACCTGCCCCTGTCCGGTGTCATTAACCAGTTCAGTGAAGGCGTCGGAGAAACCCACGGTATCATCCAGTGGCTCTTCGAAGTTGGCATCGAGGCCTCGGAGGCCATGCCCATCCTGCTGTTTATCGGAATCGGAGCCATGATCGACTTCGGCCCTCTGCTGTCCAACCCCAAACTCTTCCTCTGCGGCGCCGCCGCTCAGGCCGGTATTTTCCTGACCATTATCGTGGCCTCTATGATGGGCTTTGATCTGAAGGATGCCGCCTCCATCGGCATCATCGGTGCCGCCGACGGCCCCACCGCCATTCTGGTTTCTCAGGTGCTCAAGTCCAAGTATGTGGGCGCCATCGCTGTGGCGGCCTACTCCTATATGGCTCTGGTGCCCATTATCCAGCCCTTTGCCATCAAGCTGGTCACCACCCAGAAGGATCGGGCCATGAAGATGCCCTACACCGGCGGCAAAGTTTCCCGCCGCACCCGTATTTTGTTCCCCATTCTGGTGTCCGTGATCGCCGGTCTGGTGGCCCCCTCCTCCGTGGCTCTGGTTGGTTTCCTGATGTTCGGCAACCTGATCCGCGAGTGCGGTATCCTGACCACTCTGTCCAATACCGCCCAGAACGAGCTGGCCAATCTCATCACCCTGCTGCTGGGCATCACCATCTCCTTCTCCATGCGGGCTGAGGACTTCGTCCGTCCCGAAACCATGCTGATCATGGGTCTGGGTCTGGTGGCCTTCGTGCTGGATTCCGTGGTGGGCGTGCTGTTTGTCAAGCTGCTCAACATCATCACCCCCAGGAACAAGATCAACCCCATGGTGGGTGCCGCCGGTATTTCCGCATTCCCCATGTCCTCCCGCGTCATCGAGAAGATGGGACAGGAGGCCGATCCCTCCAACCACCTGCTGATGCACGCTGTGGCCGCCAATGTTTCCGGCCAGATTGCTTCCGTGGTCGCCGGCGGCGTGGTGCTGCAGTATTTCGCCAATATGATCTGAGGAGGTAACGGATATGTTGATGAAAATTCTTCCCGCTCTGGAGATGATGGCACAAGGCATGACCGGTATCTTCGTGGTGCTGGGTCTGATCGCACTGATGGTTGCCTATCTCAAGAAGCTGGATAATAAGAAATGATAGGAAAAATCCCTGTCCTTACGGACAGGGATTTTTTACAGCCAGTCCCGGATGACATCCTCCAGACCCACGGGCCCAACGGTGTTGTCCACCAGAATGGTCATCAGCTGGTCAATGCGCACCGCGCTGGTGGTCAGTCCGGGCAGCGAAGAGGAGGAAACGCCCTCCTCCACAATGCGTACCCCATAGTTCTCGCACTGAAAATTGCCGCTGTCCACCTGCTCCACCAGCAGAAAATATTGAAAACAGCGGTTGGTACCATCCTCGCTTTCTGCCTGTCGGGATGTGATATAGTATTCCATGATATAGTGGCCTCCTTTGTATGTTCCTGAGAGTGACCACATTATATAGTGGATGTAAGAGCGTGAAAAGGGAAACATATCGCAGTAAAACCGACCCTTCGCCCCTCTTTGACCGAAAGCGGGACAGAGAGAGGGGGATGCCGTCGAGACAGGACGCACAGAGGCGAACGATTTTGGTATGAAAAAAGCGCCCCGGAAATTCCGGAGCGCTGTTCTTATTTCACACGCAGTTTTTTGGCCAGCTCACCATCGGGCGTGACCCAAGCGGTCTCATAGGTGGTATAGACCACCATGCCGGGGCGGGCACCGGCGGGCTTTTTGACGAACTTCACAGGGGTATAGTCCACGGGGACCTTGTTGCTCTCCCGGGCCTGAGAGAACCATGCGGCCAGACAGGCGGCCTCGTTGAGGCTGGTGAGATCGGGCTGCTGTCCCTCGGTCCAGAGGATGACATGGGAGCCATGGATCTTCTGGGTGTGGAACCAGATGTCGCTCTTGAAAGCCTGTTTGCAGGTCAGCTCATCGTTCTGGGTGTTGTTCTTACCCACGGAGATCCGCATGCCGGAGGAGGAGATAAACTCCATGGGCTTGGAACGGATCTTTTTGTTGCGGTCCTTGGCCTTGGAGGCGCGGCGCATATAGCCCGTCTCGGTCAGCTCCTGACGGATCTCGCCCAGATCGCGCTCGCCCTCGGCGAGACTGATGTTCTCCAGAACGCTGTTGAGGTACTCCAACTCATGGCGACCCTTTTCCAGCTGGATGGTCAGCATCTCCTCGGCGGTCTTGGCCTTGTTGTACTCCTTGTAGTACTTGGCGGCGTTCTGCTGAGGGGTGAGCAGGGGATCGAGGCGGATGTCGATCTCTTTGGCCTCGGGGTCATAGAAGTCCACCGTGCGAAGAACGGTCATGCCGCGGGACATGGCGTACAGATTGCTGGTGAGG
>JAZQVX010000023.1:0-3800 GCA_045632045.1 Lawsonibacter sp. | reverse complement strand
ATATCGACGGGAATTTTGTGCAGGCCATCCACGAGGGGGTCCGCATGGGCTACGGCGAGGGCTATCTGCGCAAATCCATCGTCGCCGACCCCCTGCGTCGGGTGAATACAGACGACAACACCCCCGCCGCCATCACCGTCCGTCTCATTCCCGGCGACGGCTGCACCATCACTGTGGCTCCCAAGGGCTTCGGCAGCGAGAATATGAGCCGTCTGGGAATGCTCAAGCCCGCCGACGGCGTGGATGGCGTAAAAAAGTTCGTGGTGGAAACGGTGAAGCTGGCCGGTTCCAACCCCTGCCCCCCTGTGGTGCTGGGCATCGGCATCGGCGGCAGCTTTGACAAGGTGGCCGCCCTGGCCAAGCATGCCCTCCTGCGGCCCATCGACCAGCCCAACCCCGATCCCTTCTACGCCCAGATGGAGCAGGAACTGCTGGAGGAGATCAACGCCCTCGGCGTGGGCCCTCAGGGCTTCGGCGGTAGAACCACCTGCCTCGGCCTGTCCATTGAAACCATGCCCACCCATGTGGCCAGTCTACCCGTGGCGGTCAATGTGAGCTGCTACGCCACCCGCCGCGCCAGCGCCAGCCTGTAAGGGAGGTTTTTCCATGGAATACAAACTGACCACCCCCGTCACCAAAGCGGATCTGGCCCCTCTGAGAGCCGGCGATACCGTCCTCCTGTCCGGCACCGTCTATACCGCCCGGGACGCCGCCCACAAGCGGCTCATGGAGCGGCTGGATGCAGGAGAAGAACTCCCCTTTGATCTGAAGGGCAGCGCCATCTACTATGTGGGCCCCACCCCGGAGCGCCCCGGCGAGGTCATCGGCTCCGCAGGCCCCACCACCAGCGGCCGCATGGATGCCTACTCCCCCCGCCTGCTGGATCTGGGACAGTCCATCATGATCGGCAAGGGCGCCCGAAACAAGGCCGTCCAGGAGGCCGTGGTGCGCAACGGCGCGGTCTATCTGGCCGCTCTGGGTGGCGCAGGCGCCCTCATGGCCGCCAGTGTGGAGGAGTTGGAGGTCATCTGCTGGGAGGATCTGGGCTGTGAGGCCGTCCGCCGTCTGCAGGTCACGGACTTCCCCCTCACCGTCATCCTCGATGCCCACGGAGGCAATCTGTATGAGAGCGGCCCGGCCGAATATTTGGCTTCCGCAAACCAATAAATGACTCCCCCCTACGGGGGGAGCTTTTTCTTTTTCTTGACTGAACTTCTTCGCTGTGCTACAATAAAACTGTCCCAAACGGGACACTTTAAGCGTATATCAAGGGGGTGAGATCCATGCAGAAAATGGGCATATACTCGGAAGATATAACGACCTGTCTGCGCTCCACTCTGTTGGGGGCCTGTTCTCCCGCCATGCTGCTGGAGATCCTCACCTCCTCCAAGGCGGTCTATGATCACTTCCCCGCCGGGGCGGTTATCTATGATCCCACCCACTTCAAGCGCTGTCTGGGCGTGGTGCTGGAGGGCGAATTGCAGGTAACCAAGGGGGAGCTTTCCGTCAGCACCCTCAATCCCGGCGATCTGTTCGGCGCCGCGGCTTTGTACTCCGACGCGGCGGAGTTTGCCACCACCATCACCGCCAAAAAGGACAGCCGCTGCCTGCTCCTGCCCCAGCAGCTTGTGGATCAGCTCATCGCCCGGGACGCCGGGTTCCGGGAGCGCTATCTGCGCTACCTCACCGGGCGCATCCACTTTCTCTCCTCCCGGATGGACTCTCTGTCCCAGCACGGCGCGGAGAGCAAGCTGGCCCGCTATCTCCTGTCCAACATGGGGGAGGATCACACCCTCACCTGTTCCGCCACCGACCTTGCCAAGCGGTTAAGTCTGGGCCGTTCCTCCCTCTACCGCGCCTTCGAAGCGCTGGAGGCCGGCGGACTGATCGCCCGCCGGGGCAAGACCATCTCCATCCCCGACCCCGGTGGTTTGGAGAGCGTATGTGACTGAAACCCACTGTCAGAAAGGAAAATTGCCATGAAAAAACGAATTTCTGTCCTGCTTGCCAGCGTGATGGCCCTGTCTTTGTTCACCGGCTGCTTCAAGCAGACCCCTCCTCCCGCCGAGCCCGCTCCCGCTCCGGAACCCGAAGTGGTGGAGCCCGCCCCCGAAGTTCCCGATGAACCCGAAGCCGTGACCCCCATCAATTTTTCCGTCATCTCCGGCCCCACCGGTGTGGGCGCCGCCCAGATGCTGACCAAGATCGAGCAGGGCGAAACCGAAATGACCTATAACTACTCTGTGGCCGCCGCCAACGACGAGGTCACCCCCGCCCTCATCAACGGCTCTCTGGACATCGCCGCCATCGCCACCAATCTGGCCGCCAATCTGAACGCCAAGACCGAGGGCGGCATTCAGGTGCTGGGCATCAACACCCTGGGCGTGCTGTATATCCTTGAAAAGGGCGACACCGTCCACGAGATGTCCGACCTGCGTGGCAAGACCCTCTATGCCCCCTCCAACACCAAGGGCGCCAACCCCGAACACATCCTCAACCACCTGCTCAGCGAGAGCGATGTTGACCCCTCCGAGGTGAACATCGTGTGGCTGACTCCTCAGGAGATCACCGCCAAGATGACCACTGAGGACACCGGTATCTGCATGCTCCCCGTCCCCGCCGCCACCGCCGTTCTGGTGAAGGATTCCGCCGTGCGTGAGGCCATCTCCCTGTCTGATGCCTGGGAGGACATCGTGGGCTCCCCCCTGCCCATGGGCTGTGTCGTGGCCCGCACCGAGTGGGTGGAGGAAAATCCCGAGGCCGTTGCCTCTTTCCTGCGGGAGTATGAGCAGTCCATCGCCTTTATCGCCGACGAGGCCAACCGGGCCGAGGCTTCCGAGATGGTGGCCTCCTATGGCATCACTCCCAACGCCGCCATCGCCGCCAAGGCCATCCCCCAGTGCAACCTGACTTTCATCGCCGGCGGGGAGATGAAGGACACGCTGGAGTCCTATTACCGCATTCTGTTTAAGAACAACCCCGGTTCCATCGGCGGTTCCATGCCCTACGACGAGTTCTACTATGGCGTGGAGTAAGGCAGCAAAAAAGTTCATCTATGCCCTGATACCCCCGGCCTTCTGGCTGGGGGTATGGCAGCTTGCGGCCTTTCTGGTGGACAGACAGCTGAGCGGAAAGGGCAACGAACTGCTCATGCCCTACCCCGCAACGGTGCTTGCCTCTCTCACGAACCTGATGGGCGAGAAGGCCTTTCTCCTCTCCGTCTGTTCCTCGCTGGGGCGCATCGTGGTGGGACTGGCAGTCGGCGCGGCAGTCGGTTCGGCACTGGCAGGGCTGACCTGCGCCTCCCGCTGGACAGACAGACTCCTCTCCCCCGCTGTCCGGGTCCTGCGGGCCACCCCTGTGGCATCTTTCATCCTGCTGGTGGTACTGTGGACAGACAAAAACTTCGTCCCCGTGGTCATTGCCGCCCTCATGGTCATCCCTGTGGTATGGGGCAATTTGTCCCAGGGCATCCGGGAAACTGACCCGCAGCTTCTGGAACTGGCCCGGGCTTATCGCTTCTCCCGGTGGAAAACCATTCGGCTCATCTATCTGCCCTGTCTGAAGCCCTATTTTGCCTCTGCCATCACCACCGCCACCGGTCTGGCATGGAAGTCGGGGGTGGCGGCAGAAGTGCTGTGTCTGCCCAACTTAGCCATGGGCACCCAGATCTTCAACACCAAGTATTATCTGGAAATCCCCGATCTGTTCGCATGGACGGCAGTAGTCGTCACTCTGAGTCTGCTGCTGGAAAAGCTGCTGCGAACCCTGCTGGGGCGGAAGGGAGTGGAATAAATGGT
>JAZQVX010000022.1:0-1972 GCA_045632045.1 Lawsonibacter sp. | reverse complement strand
CTCTGCGCCCAGAACAGTGTGGAGTTCTGGGGTGTAGACTGGCGGGATGAGCATCGGGTTTCGATGACGGTGCGGAGAAAAGGTCTGTCTGAGTTGGAGGAACTGGCTCGGCGGGTAGATTGCGAAATCGTTGTAGGTGAGCGGCGTGGATTGGCGGAATTTGCGAGAACATTTCGAAATCGTTACGGATTTCTGGTGGGCCTTGCGCTGACGCTGTGCGCGGTAACGGTTCTGTCGCAGTTTGTGCTTACGATAGAGATCACAGGAAACGAAACGGTGCCGGATGAGGTGATCCTGCGCCAGCTTCAGCGGTTTGGTGTGTACCCCGGGGCCTTTGGACCGGGACTGGATCGGCGCCAGATTGAACAGGAGATTCTCTTGGATCAGAAAGAGCTGTCATGGATGACCATCAATCTGAAGGGCACCCGGGCAGAGGTGCAGGTGCGGGAAGCGCGGAAGGCTCCTGAACGAATCGACGAGAGCGGCTTTTATCATGTTGTGTCCGATGCTGACGGCATCGTGACCCATGTGGAAGCGGAGCTGGGGGATGCCGTGGTGAAAGAGGGAGATACCGTGGGTGTGGGGGAGGTGCTGATCTCCGGGACGGTCACACTGGAGCCGCCCATATACAGCGATCTGCCGCCTCGATACTACGATGTCCACGCCAGAGGGCGGGTTTGGGCGCGGACATGGCGCACGATCACGGCTGTCATCCCGGAAGAAACGGCGGGAAAAACCTATACAGGGGAGGAGCGAACCGTCTGGGCGGTAAATTTTTTCGGAAGAAGAGTGGAATTTTTCGGAAACAGTAGCATTTCAGATGGTTTGTGTGATAGAATAAGCAGTGTGCGCCGGTTTGCACTGTCCGGGGGAGAGATGCTGCCTCTGTGGCTGTCCCGGGAACGGTGTCGGTTTTATGAACCGACGGTACTGCGTGTGGAGCGGGACGCGGCGGCAGAACTTCTGGAGAGAGAACTGACCAAAAGATTGGAACAGTTGATTGGAACGGATGGACAGGTGCTGCGGGTGGAGTTTCAGACTCGGGTATCTGATGGGCTGATTTATGTGACAGCTGCCGCAGAATGTCTGGAAGAGATCGGACGAGAAGTTCCGGCGCAATGATTGTGTGAATTTATGGGGAAAAACCGAGTGATACAGGAGACAAGGTACGAATGACAGAGTTGAATATTAGTTTGGATCGTCTGGAAGACACCATCAGCGTGTTTGGTTCCTTTGACGAGAATATCCGTCTCATTGAGCATGAACTGGGTGTCACGGTGGTGAGCCGTGACTCTGTGCTGAAGGTGTCCGGCGAGGATGCTGAGGCTGTTATGCTGGCCACCCACACCATCGAAAATTTGATGGGTCTGGCTGCCCGCGGTGAGGTCATCAACGAGCAGAATGTGCGCTATGTCCTGCAGCTGGTTCGCGCCGGTAAGGAGAGTCAGGTGCAGCAGCTGGCCGGTGATGTGATCTGCGTCACCGCCAAGGGTAAGCCCATCAAGGCCAAGACCATGGGCCAGAAGCGCTATGTGGATGCCATCAAAGACAATGTCATCACCCTCGGCATCGGCCCTGCCGGTACCGGCAAGACCTATCTGGCTGTGGCTGCCGCTGTGGCCGCCTTCCGCGCCAAGGAAGTGAACCGCATCATCCTCACCCGCCCTGCGGTGGAAGCCGGTGAGCGTCTGGGCTTCCTGCCTGGTGACCTGCAGTCCAAGGTCGACCCCTATCTGCGCCCTCTGTACGATGCTCTGTTTGACATGCTGGGTGCCGAGACCTATAACAAGTATCTGGAGCGGGGCAACATCGAGGTGGCCCCTCTGGCCTATATGCGCGGCCGTACGCTGGATGACTCTTTCATCATTCTGGACGAGGCTCAGAACACCAGTCGGGAGCAGATGAAAATGTTCCTGACCCGTCTGGGCTTCGGGTCCAAGATCGTCATCACCGGCGATATCACCCAGATCGA
>JAZQVX010000021.1:0-1516 GCA_045632045.1 Lawsonibacter sp. | reverse complement strand
CTGAAGATCGGTCTGGAAAAGCTGTCCTGAATTGAATAAACGAAACCCCGGAATCAAATGATTCCGGGGTTTTTTCTTAGGATTTCTTATAAATATGCACATCAAACCCGATCTGGGTGTCCAGTGTGTCGAAGGTGCGCAGTTTGTCCACGCCCTCCCTGGGGGTCTTCCATGCGTAGGGGGTCATGCCGAACAGGGCCATGATGTGCGCGGAGCAGGTGAGGTGAATGGTCTCCCGCACCGACTTTGCCCCCACATAGGTGAATCCGGGGTAGTCGTCCCGGCGCACCTCGTTCTCATAGGGCTTTTTGTAAAGCACCTGCTTCATTTCCCACAGGTGCGCGGCGGAGGGAACCACATAGACAAAGGTGCCGCCGGACTTCAGTACCCGGGCAAACTCCTCCACCGCAAGGGGGGAGAACACATTGAGCAGTACATCCACGCTCTCGTCCATCAAGGGCAGATGATAGGCGGAGGCCACGGCGAATTCGCCCCCGGGGACGCGCTTGGCGGCCTTCTTCAGGGCGAACTTGGAGATGTCGATGCCGGCGATGGCAGCGTTGACGGTGCCCGCGATGCCGGCGGTGTAATAGCCCTCGCCGCAGCCGCAGTCCAGCACGGCGCAGTCTGATTTGCCATCCAGAGTCTCCGCCGTCACGGCGCACAGGGCCTCTCGCAGGGGAGCGTAGTACCCCGCATCCAGAAAGGCGGTGCGGGCGGCAACCATGGCCTTGTCATCGCCGGGATTTTTGGAGTTTTTCTGGTTGGCGGGCAGGAGATGGGTATAGCCCGCCGCCGCCACATCAAAGCAGTGGTTGGCGGGGCAGCGATAGGTGTTCTCCTGCCGGATGAGAGGGGCGGCGCAGGTGGGGCAGCGGAAAAGGGAAGTGTTGTTCATAACGGTAGGCTCCTTGGAATGGAAACTTGGCTCTCCCTCTGGGGGAGCTGTCATTTGCGAAGCAAATGACTGAGGGGGCCCGCCCTCTCCGCCCCGTTGGGGCACCTCCACCATGGGAGGAGGCAAGGTTTGTCTGGTTGTTGCCCCCATTATACCAAACCCTCCCCCGAAAAACAAACCGCCCATTTGAAAAAATACATCGAAATTTTGTTTCAGTTGTGGTATGATAGGAAATGAACATCCCGTATGATAACTGCCGCAGACAGCGGGCGCACACTGTGCGCCCCTACAAAACGGAGGTTTCCGATGAAACAACTGGAAGATATCCTCGCCATCATCGCCGAGCTGGAGCGTCTCTACCCCGACGGCCCCGATCTGTGCTCGCTGGAATATAACAAGGACTATGAGCTGCTCTTCCCCGTCCGTCTGGCGGCCCAATGCCCCGAGGAGCGGGTCAATCAGGTCACACCCGGTCTGTTCTCCCGCTCCCCCACCCTGGAGGCACTGGCCGCCGCCGATGTTGCCGAGGTGGAAGAGCTTGTCCACTCCACCGGCTTTTTCCGCGCCAAGGCAAGGGACATTGTGCTGGCCTCTCAGATGCTGGTGGAACAGCACGGG
>JAZQVX010000020.1:0-18494 GCA_045632045.1 Lawsonibacter sp. | reverse complement strand
TTGTACATTGGGAGCAGCCGGGGCCAAGGAACTGTGCTATTTCACCGGCGCATCCATGAATACCATCAAATCTCTGGAAAAGAGCGGTATTCTGACCCTTGAGAAGCAGGAAGTCTTTCGCCGTCCCGCCGTGGCTGATGTTCCTCCCGCATTGCCTCCCATTCTGAACGAGGAACAGCAGGCAGCCTTTGAGGGCCTGTCCCGGCTTCTGGATGAGGGCAAGCCAAACGCGGCCCTGCTGTACGGCGTAACAGGCAGCGGCAAGACTTCCGTCTATATCCACCTGATCCGGAGGGCACTGGATACCGGGAAGTCTGCCCTTGTGCTGGTTCCCGAGATCGTGCTGACGCCCCAGATGCTGCGAATTTTCACCGCTCAGTTCGGCAGTCAGATCGCAGTGCTGCATTCCTCTCTGCGCTCCGGTGAGCGCTACGACGAATGGAAGCGGGCCCGAAACGGAGATGCAAAGGTGGTCATCGGAACACGATCCGCTGTATTTGCCCCCATGAAAGATCTGGGTCTGATCATTCTGGACGAGGAGCAGGAACCCAGCTATAAATCAGAAAATACACCCCGATATCATGCCCGTGATATCGCCAAATACCGCTGTGTACAGCACGACGCGCTGCTCGTACTCGGCTCGGCCACTCCCTGTATTGAAACGATGTATCAGGCGAAAACAGGTGCCATCCATCTGTTTACACTGAAAAATCGCTATAATCAGAAGGCGCTTCCGCAGGTCATCATCACCGACATGAAAGAGGAACTGCGCAAGGGGAACACCGAATCTCTCAGCAGTACACTGAAAGAGGAGCTGCACGCAAATTTGGACAGGGAAGAGCAGTCCATTCTCTTTCTCAACCGCCGCGGCGCCAATCGGATGGTATCCTGCGGCGAATGTGGACACGCCCCCGAGTGTCCCAGCTGCAGCGTCAGTCTGACCTATCACTCGGCCAACAACCGCCTGATGTGTCATCACTGCGGTCATTCCCAGCCCCTGCCGCCTCACTGTCCCGACTGTGGTGGACTGCTGAACTTTGTCGGCACCGGAACCCAGAAGGTTCAGGAGGAACTTCAGGAGCTGTTTCCCGGTGTGGAGGTCATGCGAATGGACACGGATACCGTCTCCGCATCCCAGCCCCACGAAAAACTGCTGGAGCGTTTCCGAAAAGAAAAGGTGCCCATCATGGTGGGCACCCAGATGGTAGCCAAAGGACTGGATTTTGAAAATGTTACCTTAGTCGGTGTCGTAGCCCCCGATCTGTCCCTGTATGTCGATGATTTCCGGGCCGCTGAGCGCACTTTCTCGCTGCTGACGCAGGTTATTGGCCGGGCGGGCCGCGGCGAAAAGCAGGGGAGAGCGGTCATCCAGACCTACACTCCCGAGCACGAGGTCATCCGCTTTGGTGCCGTACAGGACTACGACGGTTTCTATGAGTCAGAAATCCAGCTGCGCCGGCTGAGAAACCAGCCTCCCTTCAGCGATGTCATCCGCATTACCGCCTCCGGCAAAACGGAGGGAGAGGTGTTGCGCATCTGTACCCGAATCCGGAAGGGAATGGAGGCACAGCTTCAGCGCATGGGCAACCAGTGGCAGCTCCTGGGGCCCGCCCCGGGCAGCATTGCCAAAATCAACAACCGATACCGCTATCACCTCACCCTTGTGGGGCCGGTGAACAGACAGGTGCGCCAACTGGTGTCTGCCATGCTCTGCGCCGCCCATTCCGATAAAGATAATCACGGTGTTTCCGTCTATGCCGACTGGAAACCTGCCGATTGATACAAAGGAGAATAGAATTATGGCTATTTTGAAGATTCTGACCAAGGAAGACCCTGCTCTGTCCAAGGTCTGTCACGCTGTGACCAAGTTTGACGATCGCCTGTGGGCACTGCTGGCCGACATGCGCGACACCCTCATCGACTCCAACGGTGTCGGTCTGGCCGCTCCTCAGATCGGTATCATCCGCCGCGTTGTGCTGGTCATCAACGACGAGGATGAGATCATGGAGCTCATTAATCCCGAAATTCTGGAGCAGAGCGGTGAGCAGGAGGGCTTTGAGGGCTGTCTGTCCGTTCCCGGCATGTCCGGCGTGGTGGTTCGCCCCAACTATGTGAAGATCAAGGCTCAGGATCGCTTCGGCAACTGGTATGAGGCCGACGGCACCGGTCTGACCGCCCGCTGCTTCTGCCACGAGCTGGCCCATCTGGACGGTCATCTCTATACCGAGCTGTGCGACCGTCTGTACACCAACGAGGAGCTGCAGGAGATGATGGAGGAGGACGACGAATGAGAATCGTCTTCATGGGAACCCCCGACTTTGCCGTTCCCTCTCTGAATGCACTGGTGGAGGCCGGTCACGATGTGTGCGGCGTGTTCAGCCAGCCTGATAAGCCCGTGGGCCGCCACCAGAACAAGCTCAAGGCCACTCCCGTAAAGGAGTGCGCCCTGTCACACAACATCCCTGTGTTCCAGCCCGTGACCGTCAAGGACGGTACCGCTCTGGAACAGCTCAAGCAGCTCAACCCCGAACTCATCGTGGTGGCTGCCTATGGTCGTGTCCTGCCCGAGGAGATTTTGAATCTGCCCCCCAAAGGCTGTATCAATGTCCATTCCTCTCTGCTGCCCAAGTACCGCGGCGCCGCCCCTATCAACTGGGCCGTAGTCAACGGTGATGCCGAAACCGGCGTGACTATCATGCATATGGCCAAGGAACTGGATGCCGGTGATATCATCGGCCAGGTCGTCACCCCCATTGATCCCGACGAATTTGTGGAGCAGGTTCACGACCGTCTGGCCAATCTGGGCGGCAAGCTGCTGGTAGAGGTCGTCTCCGACATCGCGGCAGGGAAGGCCACCCGTACCCCTCAGGATCCTGAGAAGGTGACCTACGCCCCCATGCTGTCCCGCGAGCTGTGTCCCATCGACTGGACTCAGTCTGCCCGCAGCATCCACAACAAGGTGCGTGGTCTGGTGCCCTGGCCCGCCACTTCCACCGATTGCTTCACCGAAGATCCTGTAAAGGTGTTCTCCGTTACAGAAACCGGAATTAAAACCAACAAGACCCCCGGCACTGTGGTTGCTGCCGGGAAAGAGGGCATCGATATCGCCTGCGGCGATGGTCTGGTGCTGCGCATTCTGGAGCTGCAGGCTCCCGGCAGCCGCCGCATGGCCGCCGCCGACTATCTGCGCGGTCACCCCATTGATGTTCAGTAAAACAGACAGAAAGTTAAGGAGAGGATATACATGGACGCACGGGAAGTTGCCCTGTTGACTCTGAATACCTGCCAGCGGCAGGGCGGATGGTCCGACGGTGTGCTGAAAAAACAGTTGGCCGCCGCTGCTCTGGACAGCCGCGACGCCGCCCTGGCTACCCAGCTGTGTTTTGGCGTCGTGCAGAACCAGATGCTGTTGGATTTCTATCTCTCTAACTACTCCAACATCGCCCTCAAGCGTATGGAGGGAAAGGTGGTGCAGGCACTGCGTCTGGGCGCTTACCAGCTGCTGTTTATGGACAAGATCCCTCACAGCGCGGCGGTCAATTCCTGCGTGGATCTGGTCAAGCGCCACTGTAAAAACCAGCGTGCCGTAGGTATGGTCAATGCCGTGCTGCGCAGTCTGGAGCGCAGTCTGGACAATCTGCCCGTCCTGCCCAGCGAGGATACGGTTTCCTACCTCTCCGTGCTTTATTCCCACCCCGAATGGCTTGTAAAGGAATATCTCCTTACGCTCAGCGAATCCGAGGTAAACGAGCTTCTGGCCGCCCACAACAGCCAGCCCCCCATGACCGCAATGGTCAACACCACCAAGGTCACCATGGAGGCGCTGATGGGTGAACTGACTGCCTGCGATGTTGAGGCCCAGATGCATCCCTGGCTGGATAACTGTCTGCTTCTGTCCAAGACCGGCAATCTGGAGCAGCTGCGCTCCTTCCAGAAGGGCTGGTTCTATGTGCAGGACCCCGCATCCCGTCTGGCCGCCCGCGTGCTGGATCCCCACCCCGGACAGCGTGTTCTGGACTGCTGCGCCGCTCCCGGTGGTAAGAGTTTTGCCACCGCCATTGCCATGGGCAACGAAGGTGAGGTCGTTTCCTGCGATCTGCACCCCCACAAAAAGAAACTGATTCAGGCCGGTGCCGACCGCCTCGGTCTGTCCATCATCAAGCCCAACACCATGGACGCCCGAACCTTCTGCGAGGAGTGGGAGAGCGCATTCGACTGCGTTCTGGTAGACGCCCCCTGTTCCGGTCTGGGTGTGATCCGTAAGAAGCCCGACATCCGCTATAAAGAGCCCGGACCTCTGGACAGTCTGCCCGCCATTCAGATCGACATTCTGAACAATGTCTGCCGATATCTGAAACCCGGTGGAACCATGCTCTATTCCACCTGCACCGTCCGTACCGGTGAGAACGAGGAGGTCGTGAAAACCTTCCTCGCTGACCATCCCGAATTCAAAACCGAAGCCTTTACGCTGCCCGGGCCCATCGGCGCCTGTGAGCAGGGCATGGTGACTCTGTGGCCCCATCGCCACGGTACCGACGGCTTCTTTATCTGTAAGCTGCGCAAAGAGGAGTGATTTCCTTGGTAGATATCAAATCCATGACTCTGGAGGAACTGACCGCCTGGTTCAAAGAGCAGGGGGAACCTGCGTTCCGCGCCAAGCAGGTCTTCCAGTGGCTGTATCGGGGCGTGACCTCCTTTGATGAGATGAGCAATCTCTCCAAGCCCCTGCGTCAGAAACTGTCCGAGAACTGCTTCATTACCGCCCCCAAGGTGGCCCGCAAGCAGATGTCTGCCCTGGATGGCACCATCAAATATCTGTGGGAGCTGGGCGACGGAAACTGCATTGAGACTGTTCTGATGCGTTATAAACACGGCAATACCGTATGTATCTCCTGTCAGGTGGGCTGCCGCATGGGCTGTGCCTTCTGTGCCTCCACGCTGGCGGGCAAAGTGCGCGACCTGACTCCCGCTGAGATGATCGATCAGGTGCTGTTCACCCAGCTGGACAGCGGCGCCCCCATCTCCAATATCGTATTAATGGGCATCGGTGAACCTCTGGACAACTATGACACTGTCATGAAGTTCCTGAAACTGGTCAATCATCCCGACGCCATGAACATCGGTATGCGTCATATTTCTCTGTCTACCTGCGGTCTGACCGAGAAAATTGACAAGTTGGCTCAGCTTGGGTTACAATTGACCCTGTCCGTTTCTCTCCATGCCCCCGATGACGAGACTCGATCCAAGATCATGCCCGTCAACCGGGCCGTGGGTGTCGAGAAACTGATGGACACCTGCCGCCGGTACTTTCAGACCACCGGCCGTCGCATTTCCTATGAATATGCCATGATCGACGGTGTAAACGACTCCGATGAGCAGGCCGATCTCTTGGTAAAGCTGCTCAAGGGTCAGCCCGGTCATGTAAATCTGATCCCGCTCAACGAGGTGGAAGAGAGTCCCCTCAAGCCCAGCCGACGGGTCGCCGCTTTCCAGAAGCGTCTGGAAAGTCAGGGCGTGACCGCTACCGTGCGCAGAAAGCTGGGCGGCGACATTGATGCCTCCTGCGGACAGCTGCGCCGCAAAGCTATGCGGGAAGAAAGTAAGGGATAACAAAGGGGGGAACCGCCATGCAATATTGGGGTATTACTGACCGGGGCGCTGTGCGCGCTCAGAATCAGGACGCCTTTTCTATCCATCCTCAGTCCGATGGGCGGATCCTTGCTGTCGTCTGTGACGGTATGGGCGGCGCCCGTGCGGGCAATGTGGCCAGCGAAATGACCGTTTCGTTGTTCACTGCTGCCTTTGAAGCCATTGTCGGCAGTGACGACCACCGCCTTGGGCAGGCCGCTATTCAGGCGAATGATCAGGTATTCCACCGCGCCATCACCGATGAAGACTGTGCCGGAATGGGTACCACCCTCGTCACCGCGCTGGTAGGGGAGAAGCAGGCTACTCTGCTCAATGTGGGCGACAGCCGTGCCTATCTCATCAACGAGAACGGCATCCGCCAGATCACCCGGGATCACTCCGTTGTTGAGGATCTGGTCATCAGCGGCCGCCTTTCCCGGGAGGAGGCGCGCAACCACCCCCGCAAGAATCTGATCACCCGGGCACTGGGCTGTGAGCCCCAGCTGAGAGCCGATCTCTTTCACATTGATGTGACTCAGGGAGATCATCTTCTGCTGTGCAGTGATGGTCTGAGCAACCTGCTGGCCGAGCAGGAAATCCTCTATGAGGTCATCCACGGCGGCGACAGCGACTCCTGCTGCCAGCGTCTGCTGGACATCGCCATGCACCGTGGTGCCCCCGACAATGTCACAGTGGTTCTCATCTGCTGCTGACACACCGAACCTATAAGACAAAGGAGAATTTTACCATGGATCAGTACATCGGTAAATTACTCGACAATCGATATGAACTGCTGGAGCTCATCGGAAGCGGCGGTATGGCAAAGGTCTACAAGGCCCGCTGTCACCGGCTCAATCGCCTCGTGGCCGTGAAGATCCTCCGGGAGGACATGGCTCAGGATGCTGAATTCCGCCGCCGTTTCCACGACGAGTCGCAGGCCGTCGCCATGCTTTCTCATCCCAACATTATGGCTGTTTACGATGTGAGCCGCTCTTCCGAGCTGGAATACATCGTCATGGAACTGTTGGATGGCATTACCCTCAAGCAGTACATGCAGCGCAAGGGGAACAAGCTCAACTGGCGCGAGGCACTCCACTTCACCACCCAGATTGTCAAGGCACTGGGGCACGCCCACAGCCGCGGCATCATCCACCGTGACATCAAGCCTCACAATGTGATGGTACTTCGGGACGGAAGCGTGAAGGTGGCCGATTTCGGCATCGCCCGTGTCCTCTCCGCAAGCCACAGCACCCTGACACAGGAAGCTCTGGGTTCTGTTCACTATATTTCTCCCGAGCAGGCCCGGGGCAGCGCCATCGACGCCCGTTCCGACCTGTATTCCGCAGGTGTTGTGCTGTATGAGATGATTACCGGCCGACTGCCCTTTGAGGGAGATACTCCCGTTTCTGTGGCCATTCAGCATATCAATTCCATTCCTCTTTCTCCCAGAGAACTGGATGCTGAACTGCCCGAGGCGCTGGAAGCAATCACCATGAAGGCTATGGCCCCCAATCCCGCCAACCGCTATTCCTGTGCCGACGAGATGCTGGCTGATCTGGAGGAGTTCCGCAAAAACCCCAACATCAGCTTCGACTATGATCTGCTCACCGTGGCCCCCGCCGTGGAGCCTTCCGACGATGAAAAGACCCAGATTCGTTCCATTACCCCCACTCCCAACCGGGAAGTGCCCCGCAATGAGGTGCGCCGCGAGCGTCCTCAGCGTATCGAGGAAGACGAGGACGAGGATGATGAGCCCGACCGCCGGGGCAGCGGTATGTTCGGCAGTATTCTGCTGGCCATTCTGGCTGTGCTTGCCTTTGTGGGTGTGGTGGCGTTCTTCCTGTATAAGACTTTCTTTGCCGGTCTTCTGGCTCCCGCAAAGACTTATGAAGTACCCTCTTTGGTTGGTGAGTCCTATGAGTATGTACTGAGTGATCCCAAGTACGCTCAGTTCGAGATCGTTCTGGGCTCCACCATCTCTCACGATGAGTATAAGAAAGGCGAGATCATCCGTCAGAACCCCATAGCCGGAAGCACTGTCGGTGAGGATGGACGCCAGATCTCCGTTGTGGTCAGCAGTGGCCCCATGGAGATCATGATGATCGACCTGTATAACATGGAATATCGTGAGGCCGGTCTGGCAATCGAAAGCCTCGGACTCCGGGTCGGCACTCCCACCTATGAACACAACGATGTGGTGGCCTATAACCATGTTATTTCCTTCACTCCGCTGAAAGATACCGTTCTGAAGCCCGGTGACAAGGTGGATATGGTCCTCAGCCTCGGTCCTGAGGCATTGAAGCTGGATATGCCCACTCTGGTAGGTCTGACACAGGAGCAGGCCGAGAGCAAGATCCTCATGCGCCATCTGGAGATTGGCGACATCAGCGAGGAGTACAGCTCCACCATCCCCAAGGGCACCGTTCTGGATCAGTATCCCGAGGCCGGCACCCAGGTCAGCGAGGGCATCAAGGTCAATCTCCATATCAGCCTCGGCCCCGATCCCAGCACTCTGCCGGTGCCTGAGCCCGATCCCGAACCCGAAGAGAACCCCGACGGCAGCAAGACCGTTTCCATTCCTCTGCCCGCCGGGGATGGCATGATCCATCTGCGAGTCGAGATGGACGGCGAGGATATTTTCAACGGCGAAGTGGATGCCGCCATGAATACCAGCCAGATGCTGACTGTCTTTGGGTCCGGTACCAAAAAGCTGTATATTTACTATGACGGCGCGCTCAGCCGCACCATGGATGTGGAGTTTTAATCAATGGCAGAAGGAATCATCATGAAAGCCCTCAGTGGCTTCTACTATGTGGATGACGGCAAGAAGATCGTCACCTGCCGCGGCCGCGGAAAACTGCGCCGGGATAAAGTGACCCCTCTTGTGGGCGACCGTGTCCGATTTACTCCCACCGAGAACGGTGCCGGCGCGCTGGAAGAGATCCTGCCTCGCCGCAACGAGTTCTACCGTCCTGCCGTCGCCAACATTGACCAGCTGGTCATCATCGCATCTCAGGCAAATCCCATCACCGATCCCTTCCTCATTGACCGCGTGGCCGCCATCGCCGCAGACCGCAATTGCCGATGCATCATCTGCATCAACAAGTGGGATCTGGTTCCCGGCGAAGACCTGGCCGCCATTTACGAGGCCGCCGGCTTTCCCACCATCCGCATGAGTGCCGAAACCGGGGAGGGCATCGAGGAACTGCGCCGCATGATCTCCGGCAAGATATCTGCCTTTACAGGCAACTCCGGCGTTGGTAAATCCAGCATTCTCAATGCATTGGATCCTCATTTTTCTCTGGCCACCGGCGATGTCAGCGAAAAGCTGGGCCGCGGTCGCCACACCACCCGCCATGTGGAACTTTTCCGCGTGGGTGATGCTCTGGTGGCTGATACCCCCGGTTTCTCGTCCTTCGATGTGGATCAAATGGAACTGATGCGCAAGGAAGTGCTGCAGCGCTGCTTCCCGGAGTTCACCCCCTATTTGGATCAGTGCCGGTTCCAGGACTGCGCACACATCAAAGAAAAGGGCTGCGTCATCCGTCAGGCGCTGGACGAGGGTAAGATCCAGCCCACTCGCTACGCAAGCTATGTCCGTCTGTATGAACAGGCCAAGGCCATTCCCGACTGGCAGCGCAACAAATAATCTCACACAAATAAAACCTCCCACATAGAATGGAGCAGCCAAAACGGCAATCCATCGGTGGGAGGTTTTTTATGAATATCGTAGTCGTGCGTTCACCCAAATATCTGCGGGGACTGCTGCGCAAGGTCTTCGGGATGCGGTAATGGGTCTAAGCGTCCAACTTCCTGCATATCATGGCACAAAGCCGGGACATCCGGCAACACACTGATACAGGGAGAGGACATTTACATGGATTTTGAGTTGGAACAAAACATCATCCGCTGTTATGAAACCGTGGGGCAGGGGTCGTTCTGTCAGGAGGAGACCCAGGAGGCCATCGTTCCGGACGCCTGCCCCGATATTCTTCGCATCGTCGAGGTCTGTGCGCAGGCCTTTCCCACCCGCAGTGAGGCCGGAGATGGACAGGCCACCGTAGTCGGCATGATCCAGGCCAGCGTTCTGTATATGCCGGAGATGGGTACTCTGCTCCAGAGCATCCCGCTCCGCGTTCCATTCTCAGTACGCGCAGATATGCCAGGTGTCACACCCGATGCCGTTCTGGAGATGTCTGCCCATGTCTGTCGGGCAGATGCCCGCATCTTAAACCCCAGAAAAATATTGCTCCGTTGTGATCTCACGGCAGAGGTAACTGCCCTGTGCCGCAGGGAGCATACTGTGTGTTCCGCCGTGCTCCAGCCCGAGCGGGGACACATCTGTCAGCGGCAGGAACAATTGGAGCAGGAGCGGCTATCCGCCGTACCTCAGCGGATCTTTCCCATCTCTGAGGAGATCAGACTCACCGGCACTCAGCCGCCCATTCTGCTGCGCTCCAGGGCAACCGCTCAATGTACCGAAAGTCGTATCATCGGAACAAAACTGATTTTCAAGGGCAAAACCGATGTCGAGCTGCTGCTTCAAACGCCGGAAGGTGATATGGAACGGCGTGTGGAGTCATTTCCCTTTTCTCAGATCCTGGAAGCAAAAGGAGTGGGGGAGAGCGGCAGTTGTCAGGTGCAGTTGGAATTAAGTGAGTTCTCCTGTGTTCAGCCGCTGGACGATCCCTTCCATCTGATGATCGAGGGCGAAATTCTGGCTATGGGGCAGGTGCGCGAAACCGAATCACTCGATATTCTGACCGATCTCTACAGCACGACCCACCAGATCCAGCCGGAATATCAGACCATCCGTCTTTTCTCACCCTGTCAGCAAACGCGGATCCCCCAGACTCTTCGGGATCTTCTGGAAACGGACGCGGTGGTACGCACCGTCTGTGACAGTTCCTTTCAGTTGGGGTATGTGTTGTGCGCGCGAGAGCAGGATGCATTCACGCTGACTGCACACGGCCGCATTTCCGCATTATATCTGGACGAGGAGCGCCTCCCACGACGATTGGAAAAGGACGCAGAACTCACCGCCCGTTTTAACTGTCCCAACGGTACGGAAGTGATGAAGTTATCGTTCTGTTTCGATGAGCTGTATGCCGCCCCCTGCGCCGGAGGGATCGAAGTCCGGCTGAGTGGGGAGTTTTCGCTGCTTACCGCCGTTCCCATGACCATCTCCACCATTCACCGGGCAGAGCTTGGTGAGCCGCGCTGTTCAGACCGCCCCCGGCCCTCTGTGATCCTGCGCCTTCCAGAGACTGGGGAGACGCTGTGGGACATTGCCAAAGCCTGCGGCACCACCTGCGGAGAGATCATGCAGGCCAATGAGCTGACGGATGACCATCTCCCTGAAGGGAAGATGCTCCTCATCCCGAGCGCGCGATAAAAGGAGGCGGGAATATGGAAGAGCGGAAACTGTATGATGATATTGCTCTGAGGACCCAGGGAGACATTTATATCGGGGTAGTGGGCCCTGTCCGAACAGGAAAATCAACTTTTATCAAGCGGTTTATGGAAACACTGGTCATTCCCGGCATCGAGAATGCTTATCGTCGGGAGCGAGCCCGTGACGAACTGCCCCAAAGCGGTTCCGGACGGACGATCATGACCGCAGAACCCAAATTTGTCCCGGAAGAAGCTGTTTCCGTCACAGTGGACGGAAGTTCGGCATTTCAGGTGCGGCTCATCGACTGCGTGGGCTATATGGTGCGGGGTGCCATGGGGCAGATGGAAGGGGAGAGCGACCGTATGGTCACTACTCCTTGGTTTGAACATGAAATCCCCCTGACACAGGCCGCAGAAATCGGAACCCGAAAAGTCATTGCGGAACACTCTACGGTTGGAATTGTGATTACCACCGATGGTTCCATTACAGAGATCCCCCGGGAGGACTACTTAGAGCCGGAAAAGCGGGCAATTCTGGAACTGAAGGAGCAGAAAAAGCCCTTTGTCGTGCTGATGAATTCTGCCCAGCCACACTCCTCCCGGGCCCAGGCCATCCGGACCGATATTGAGCAGCGTTACGATGTGACCTGCCGCTGCGTCAACTGTCTGGAACTGGATCGGGAAACCATTTATGATCTGCTACGGGACCTGCTCTACGAGTTCCCGGTGCGGCAGATGGAACTGTTTCTCCCGCCATGGGTCGATGCCCTGCCCCAAGAACATTCCATCAAACAGGGCGTTTTTGCCGCTATCCGAAACGGAACTCAGATGTTAAGCCGGATCCGTGATGTGGATGCCTGTATCGCCTCTTTTGCCGGCTGTGAAGCGCTCAGCGATGCCCGGGTCATGGGGATCGATCTGGGCACAGGCATTGTTCAGGCGGTCTTGGAACTGCCCAGAGGGCTGTTTTATGATACCCTATCCCAGCAGTCCGGGTTCCAGGTGTCGGACGACGGCGATCTGATGGCACTGCTGACGCAGCTCTCCGGGGTAAAAGCCGCCTATGATAAAGTTGCAGACGCACTGCAGCAGGTGGAGCAGACCGGATACGGCATCGTGGTACCCTCCATCGACTCCCTGATTCTGGAGGAACCGGAGATCATGAAGCAGGGGGGACGGTATGGCGTGCGGCTGAAAGCCAGCGCTCCTTCCATTCATATGATCCGCGCCGATATCGAAACCGAGGTATCTCCCATCGTGGGCGGTGAGAAGCAGAGTGAGGACATGATCCGTTATCTCCTGCAGGAATATGAGGGCGATTCGGGGAAGATCTGGCAGGCCAATATATTCGGAAAATCCCTCCACGAACTTGTCAGTGAGGATCTGAACATCAAACTGCGCCGGATGCCTGACGATGCACGGCTGAAATTCAGAGAAACGCTGCAGCGCATCATCAATGAGGGCTCCGGCGGCCTGATCTGCATCATTCTGTGATATTCCCAAAGCCTTGCGGCATCTCGCAAGGCTTTCTTGATTTTGTCCCAACAAACAGATATAATCAAGTCAGATTCATTTCAGAAAAGAGGGGCTTACTATGCCGGCATCATATGCTCATCTTACATTTGGTCGACGCGTTCTGCAATCCATTCCGGACGGAGTGGTCAAAGACCTTCTCCGAAAGCATACAGATCTCTTCGAGATCGGTTTGCTCGGCCCCGATATTCTGTTTTTCTATCAACCTCTTCGCCATCACCCCATTAACCGCATCGGTCATACGCTCCATGATCAAAGTGGAGCATCCTTTTTGGAGCGGGACATCTGCAAACAGGCAACAGAGGAACAGCTGGCCTATTTGCTGGGATTTATCTGTCATTACGCACTGGACAGCGAATGCCATTCTCTGGTAGAATATTACATGGAAAAAAAAGACAGGGGACATTCCTCTATTGAAACCGATTTGGAGCGCTTTCTCATGGTGCGTGACGGATTGGACTGCTTTCGCTATGCAGCCGCATCCTGCATCCACGATACCGCTGCTAATGCCGCCTTCATTGCCCCCTTTTACGGCATCAGACCGGGAGATGACAGACTGGCGCTGACCTCCATAAAGCTGATCGGTCGGCTTCTGACCCCTTCCAGCGCATGGAAGCACAAACTGCTCACCCGCGCAGGCGCGATGATGGGGGAGAGGAGCATCGTCACGCAGTTGACCATGGATCGCCATCCCGATCCCGTATACGATGAAAGTAATCACGCCATTGCCCGCCGCATGGATGAATCCATTCCCGTCGCCATCGCACTGATGGATAATTTTATCACCTGGTACCAAGGCAAAGACACACTGTCCCAGCGATTTCAGCCCACCTTTTCCTACGATCCCGAGGAACTTGCACGGCTAAAGGAGAGAGATACGCGTGTTTAAAATGACAAAAGACGAGCGCAACTGGGTACTATACGATGTAGGCAACTCCGCGTTTACCATGCTCACCGCCACCATCATGCCCATTTACTTCAACCACCTGGCCGGACAGGCAGGGTTGGAAAGTGCGGAATATCTGGCCTATTGGGGCTATGCCGCATCCATTGTCACCGCTATTATCGTGATTTTAGGTCCCGCCATGGGTTCTCTGGCGGACACCAAGAATTTTAAGAAGAAGCTGTTTCTGGGGGCCATGCTGTTAGGCGTGGTCGGCTGTACTATTTTGGGCGGCATTCAGCACTGGCTGGCGTTTCTGGCGGTGTTCGTGCTGACTAAGGTCGGATATTCCAGCAGTCTGATCTTCTACGACTCCATGCTCTCCGATGTGACCACCGATGACCGCATGGACAAAGTTTCCTCTGCCGGCTATGCCTGGGGCTATATCGGCTCCTGTATTCCCTTTATTCTCAGCCTTCTGCTGGTACTGGGGTATGAGAGCATCGGTCTTACTTTCGGAAGTGCAATGTTTGCCGCCTTTGCGCTGAACGGTATATGGTGGCTGGCCATGTCCCTGCCTCTGCTGAAGAATTACAAGCAGAAGCACTATGTGGAGGTAAATGAAAAGGCGCTGTCTGCCAGTCTATCCCGCATTGTGAACACACTGAAGGACATGAAAAATCACAAGCATGTTCTCCTGTTCGTCATCGCCTTTTTCTTCTACATTGACGGTGTCTATACCATCATTGACATGGCAACCGCCTACGGTCAGGCACTGGGCCTGGACAGCACCGGCTTGCTGCTGGCTTTGCTGGTAACGCAGATCGTCGCATTCCCCTTTGCTCTGCTGTACGGCAGACTGACCCACAGATTTAAGACCGAAACGATCATCACTGTCTGCATCGTGGCCTATATCGCCATCGCAGTCTATGCCGTATTCCTGCGCACACAGTTTCAGTTCTGGGTGCTGGCTGTCTGTGTCGGTATGTTCCAAGGCGGTATTCAGGCGCTGTCCCGCTCCCACTTCGCCAAGATCATCCCCCACGAGAAATCCGGCGAGTACTTCGGGCTTCTGGATATCTGCGGCAAGGGCGCAGCTTTCCTCGGTACGACCCTCGTCAGCGCACTGACTCAGCTGACCGGTGATGCCAGCAAAGGTGTCAGCGCCATCGCTGTTCTGATCGTGGTTGGCCTGATCGTCTTCCGAATGTCCGTTAAGAGCTATCACGAAGTCACTTCTGATACATAAAAGAAAACCTCCTTGAGCCCGTCTGCGGCTCAAGGAGGTTTTTTCATGCCATATTCTGTTTGGATTTTCCCAGCACGATGCTGAGAAGCAATGCCGCTGCAGCCGCACACACCCAGGAAAAGCCCATGGAATACAGGGGAAGTGCGCGGAACAGTTCCGTCACGAATCCAAGGGAAATACCTGCGGTATCCAGCGCATAAATCACGCTGACGATACCAACTGCCGCAATGGTCAGCGGGTAGACGACGGAATTGTTCTGCCACAGTCTGTGGGACAGACCGAGTACGATCAGTACAATGGAGATGGGATAAATCGCATTGAGGATGGGAACGGAAATGCTGAGGATGGCACTCAGTCCCAGATTGCAGATCAGGAATGAGATGCTCACAATGACAAACACCCACTGACGATAGGAGAATCTGTGGAACAGCACAGAGAAGTACTGGGAAATGGAGTTGATCAGGCCAACGCAGGTGGTCAGACAGGCCAGCGTGAAGATGGCCGCCAGCAAAACGGCACCGGGAGCGCCAAAGAGCTGATAAACGATGTGCCGCAGTGTCAATGCGCCGTTTCCTTCGATGGGATATACGCCGGAGCTGCACATGCCCATGTAGGTCAGCATCATGTATACCAGAGACAGAATGCTTCCTGCGAAGATGCCTGCGCGCACGGTATAACGGATCACCGTCTTTTTCTCTTTCAGTCCAAACGCCCGCAGCGCCGTGGCGATCACCAGACCAAAATTCAGCGCCGCAATGGTGTCCATGGTCTGATAGCCATCCACGAAGCCCTGAAACAGAGCCGCATCGGCATAAGCCGTCTGAGCCTGGGCGACCTGAACCTCTCCGCGAAGGACGAACACCGCAAACAGGAAACAGAGCAAAATCAGCAGGCTCGGCGTCAAAATGCTGCCCACTCGTTCCACCAGCTTGCCGGGATTCAGACACAGCCACAGGGCAACCAGAAAGAAAACGACCGTATAGCCGACCATCCACAGGGCCGTTTTCGCCCCCTCCGGCAGATAAGGTGCCACCGCCATCTCAAAGGGAACAGACGCCGCGCGGGGAATGCCAAGACCGGGACCGATGGAGAGGTAGATCAAAACCGTAAACAGCAGTGCGAACTTTTTGCCTACATTCTGAGCCAACCGATCCAGCCCGTCAACTCGGGCCACCACGATTACGCCCAGAACAGGGAGAACAACTGCAGTCACCAGAAATCCCAGCATGGCAGGCAGGGCCATGTTGCCTGCATTCTGTCCCAGATAAGGCGGAAAAATCAGATTTCCGGCACCAAAGAACAGAGAAAACAGCATAAAGCTGATCAGAATCATCTCTTTTTTACTCAATTTCATTTCAATTGTCCCTCCCGTACGCCGTGGCAGATTCGGTTTTGGTTGGGCGCATTATATCACCCGTGCAAATATGTGTCAATATAGCAAGGACATATGTACACAGTAGAAATACCGTCAGCTATTGCGTTATTGCAATGAACCAAAAGAGAAACAAAAAAGCTCGCGCTTTCGACCGTTGCTTGTCGAAGGCGCGAGCTTTTGATTTTACATCAAACAAAGATAATAAACAGACCGACCAGCAGTCCCGCAATGGCAGAGAAGGCGGGGAGTTTGCTGTGGTACATCAGAATGGCCTGCGGCAGGATCTCGCCAAAGACCACATAGAGCATGGCTCCGCTGGCAAAGCCAAGGCTGATGGCAAGACCGACAGGACCGAGCTCACCGATCCAGAAGCCCAGCAGTGCGCCGAGCATGGTGGGAATACCGGTAGAGGCGGTGATGAGAATGGCTTTCCATTTCTCCATGCCGCCGCTGATCAGAGGAACGGAGACGGCCATACCCTCGGGGATATTATGCAGACCGATCAAAACCGCAAGAACAATGGCCGCACTGCCCATAGCACCGCCGTTGCTGGCATAGGATGCGCCGATGGTCATGCCCTCCGGGACATTGTGCAGAGCGATGGCACTTGCCATCACCATACCCGCCACAAACAGAGCAAGCTTGTTATCCTTATGCGCACGGTGTACGCCGAGATGATCACTGTGGATCAGCTCATCCAGATCGTCGGCAGTCTTGGGATGGTTGGCATCGATATGGGGCACCTCGGGGTTCGTGCTGCGGTCAATCAGGTAGTTGAGCAGATAAATGACCGCAACACCGATGGCGACCGCCGCAATGACCACGCTGACTCCGGCATTGGTTTCCACCGCCTCCGGGATCAGATCAAAACAGACCACACCAAGCATAATGCCTGCCGCAAAACTCAGCAATAAACTGACCGTGCGGTTGGAGTCCTTCTGGAGCATTGCTCCAATCAGACCGCCAAGACCGGTGCCGGCAACACCGGCAATCGCTGTAACAATCAGCAGTACTTTAATCGCTTCCGTAACAAAACACCTTTTTTCTTTTGCTCATAAGAGCTTTTATCTCTGTTTGCAATTATACCATGCTTCGACACAAAAGACAAACATACAATCAAAGCAAATGCATTCCTGCGCATAAAAAATAAGTCGGGGCAGGCTTTATGGCCTGCCCCGACTGGTCGGAGTGTCATTAAAGGATCTGGTAAAACCCAGTAAAATCAACGGTTTACAAGCAGCCAGCAAGGTGCGTTTATCCTAAAATCATTCTATGTATTGAGCAATTCTGTGATATTTATTTTCAAACAAATCTTTTCTCTGCAATAAAATCTCATAACCGTAGTCATAGGCGGGTGAAGGGAAAAGATTCGCGCTTTCTAATAGATTTCCAGAGCCAATCCACGAAATAACATTATCAATCCTTAAACGAACAATTCCTACTACATTTGAAGCAATATCAAAAGACCCTTTCGGTTCGTGAATATTGCGACGAACAACCAATCCATGCTGCGCATGGGGACGAAGAAAAATTGATGGGAGTGAGGATCGCAAATCAATAGTAATTATTTCATTGCCAACATATATTCCCCGTTCAACAGGTGCAGCGTTATTATCAACTGCAACGAGCAGCATATATTGATAAATACCTGCTTCGGGGTCTTTTGCAGTAGCTAACTCAATCGGATTGATAGTTCGTTTTTCATAATAACAATATTCTGAGAGATTTTTTATCTTTTTAAACTGATTAAGCCCAAACCATAGCGCGATCCAATGATTATCTACCAAGTCGACAAAATGTGTAGAATATCCATAGTGCTGAAGTAATGCCTCGACAATTAGTGCAGGATTTTCTCGACCTTTGAACCCGGACAATTTTGCTGTATTGGAAAACTTGCTGTCAGCAATAGCATTCTTTATGGCCGTGTTTAATGCTTCTTCGTACTTATAGCAGTTTGGCTGACGAGAAATACTTGGCAAAAGGGATTGATGCAAATGAACTTCTCCGCGGTAGTAAACATCACCATACTCGGTGTTAAGGAACTTTGCATACCCGATTAACTGGTTTAGCGCTCTGTAATCAGATACATCAAAAATCGGGACTTCGTGTTGCGTTTCAAATTTATGTGTCCCTATTTTCTTTATATATGGGCTTGAAATATTCTGAACTACTTGAGGAGAAAACTTTTTTGACGGTCTGGTTGCACGCGCTTTTCTCTCAGCGTTCTTTGATAGCTTCATTTACTGATCCACCTTTGCAAAGGATGTATATAAAAGACAAGATATAATCACTTGTTCTTTAATTATAGGAGAAAGAAACGCACATATCAAGCGCCACAATACAAATTTGAGCATTACGCGCCCACAGGACAAGAGGCGCGTTTTCATATACCACAACTTGAAAGGAGGAGTCCCTTATCTGCTGCCAGCCAT
>JAZQVX010000019.1:0-8056 GCA_045632045.1 Lawsonibacter sp. | reverse complement strand
GGGTCGATATTTTCGATGAAGCAGACGGTGATCATGTTGTTGTCGGCGTCACGGACGACTTCCACCTCCAGCTCTTCCCAGCCAAGGATGGACTCCTCCACCAGAACCTGACCCACCAGAGAGGCAGCCAGACCGCGCTCGCAGACCACTTTCAGCTCTTCCTTGTTATAGACCAGACCGCCGCCGGCGCCGCCCATGGTATAGGCAGGGCGCAGAACCACAGGATAATCCAGCTTCTCAGCGATGGCCAGAGCCTCATCCACGGTATAGGCCACCTCACTGCGGGCCATCTCGATACCCAGCTTGTCCATGGCCTTCTTGAACTCGATGCGGTCCTCACCGCGCTCGATGGCATCCACCTGAACGCCGATGACCTTTACATTGTACTTTTCCAGCACGCCGGCGGTATTCAGCTCGGCGCACAGATTCAGACCGGACTGACCGCCCAGATTGGGCAGCAGGGCGTCGGGGCGCTCCTTGGCGATGATCTGCTCCAGACGGTCTACATTCAGGGGCTCAATGTAGGTGACATCGGCAGTTTCGGGATCGGTCATGATGGTTGCGGGGTTGGAGTTGACCAGCACGATCTCATAACCCAGCTTTCGCAGAGCCTTACAGGCCTGGGTGCCGGAGTAGTCAAACTCACAGGCCTGACCGATGACGATGGGGCCGGAGCCGATGATCAGAATCTTATTGATGTCAGTTCTCTTTGGCATAGCGATACCCTCCCGCGCATTATTCTCGCTCATAATTATACATCTCCATCCAGAAAAAACAAGATATTTTTCCATAAATCCATCATTTTTTAGGGTGCATAGAGCCCGTTTGTATATTCTGTGTATAATCCACCATTTCATGCATAGAATAAAAAGCGGTCTGTCCGGATACCGGACAGACCGCTTCGAATCACTGTGTCACAAGCTCTCCAACGCCGTAGAAATGGTTTTCTTTGCCGTAAGAAATGGTAAAAAACTTCTCAGTGGCAGTTGGGGCACCCGGGCCACGGTTTCCGCCGGGGTGACCACCGCCGAAGCCGCCCTGGGGCATGTCGACAGGGATATTGGGCATATTGGCGGGATCGAAGCCCTCAGGAGGTTCGGGACGCTCGCCCTTTTCGGGCATGAAGCCGTCGTTCCAAACAGGGGGCTGCATGGTTTCGGGGTCGAAATCCTCGGGGGGCTGCATACCGCCCGGTCGACCGCCCATGCCGCCCTGAGTACCGCTGTGTCCCAGCTGGGTTCCGCCGCTCCAGAGGGTATAGTCGCCCTTCATGTAGCCATTTCCGCTGTAAAGCAGGACGGAGTAATCGTTCTGGGGTGCCACGGTGAGGACATCGGTGCCGTTGGCATTCCGCAGCTTCAGCCACTCTTTCCCGGATTGGGTCTGGCTGAACTGGAACACAACATAAGTTTGATCGGCGCTCTCAATGCGGTCGAGCATGTGGCCGGTGGCGATCACATTCGCCCCCGCGCCGATGTGGATGCCCATGTCGGAGTCAATGCCCGCGTCGGCGCTGTTGCCGCAGGCTATGGCTTCAACGGTACCGCCGTTGATGACCAGCCAGCCGTTGGAGTCGATGCCGTCGCCCTCCCCTGTTTCCCCGGTGACCATGATGAACACATCGCCATCGTTGATGGTGGTGACGGAGATGCCGTCCTCGTTGGTATTGATGCCGTCGTTGCCCGACTCGATGTAGATATAACCGCCGTTTATGGTCAGATGCATCTCGCTGTCCAGACCTTCGTTCTCGGCATCAATGCGCAGAATACCACTGCCGTTCCCCCCTTCGGGGGTACCAATATTCATGGACATCTTGGAGTAGAAGGCGGCATCGTATTTGTGCAGCTTCTTGGCCTCCTCCACCTCGGTGCCATCCTCGTTCAGCACCACACTTTCGGGCTTATAGATACGGGCAACATAAGAACCGTTGACGAAATTCTCGCTGGAATCCATCAGCCAGACATTGGCACCGGCGGCGGTGGTGTTCACATCCTTCGTGGGATTGTCCTTGTCGCCGCACTCATAGACATTGTAGAAGATGATGGCGGGAGCCACGGTGCAGGTGATGTCCACACCGTCCAGATACAAATCGACCACGGCATCAGGGTCATCCTTGGCATCCTCCCCCAGATCGACGGCGATCTGTCCGGCAGACAGCTTGCCTTTCAAGACATACTTGCCGGGCTGGGTGATGGTAACGACGGTGTGGGCGGCCGCCTCGTCGGCGCTGTGGGCATCGCCGGGTTCGCCCTCGCCGTAGGTGAAATCGTGTCCCTCCTCGTAGTAGACAATGTCGTTGGTGATGAACACCTTATCGTTGTGCATACCCGCATAGTCATCTTCTCCTTCAAGGGGCAGTTCCGTCCATGCGGAAATATGCCCCTCGGTCACGCGGATCTTTTCATCGGACAGTTCGATGGTCACGGCTCCATCCCCAACAGGAGTTTCGGGGGCAGGTTGGGGCGCAGGTGTGGTGGCAGAGGGCAGCTCCTGCTTGCCGCAGGATGCCAAAGAGACGGTCATCGCCCCGCACAGCAGCAGGGAAAGCAGTTTTTTCATGGATACCTCCTGTTATTCACCGATGTAGATAAAGCGCCGGAAGGTCTTTCCCTCCCGCTCCACGGTTTCGTTCCACATCTCCGCGGGGCGCACCCACAGACCGCCCTCCCCGTACAGGGCCCGGTAGACCACCATGGGGGACAGATCCTCGGAGTGCTTTGCGATCCCGATGACCTCATACTCGTTGCCCTTGAAGTGGCGGTATTTTCCCAATTTGATCTCGTTCATGGTTGGCTCCTTTATAAGTCAGTCTTATACATCCAGATGTTGTCCGGGTCGGTGACATAGCCCCGGCGCTGATAGTACCCTTCCGTGGCATCGCCGTGGATGGTCATGAGGTAGGTGCGCACCACGCCCTCCTCCTTCAGTTCCCGCTCCAGTTCTTCAAGCAGGGCGGTGCCGATGCCGCTTCCCGACCGGGCACAGCAGAACTCCTGAATGTAGAAGCGCAGACCGTCGTAGTACTGCTCAAACTGACCGAGGATGAAGCCCTCGATCTGTCCGTCCACTTCGGCAGCAAGACCGTAGTGGGTGAAAGGATCCATAAACCGCTCCAGACGACCCTCGGCCTGCTCCGGCGTCCATGGTTCGTTCCACGGTTCGCCGCCGAAGGCCTCTATGAACACACGGACATATTCCTCCATCCGGTCCCGGGTCATTTTTTCAAATGTCACACTGTCCGCCTCCTTTTATCTCCTGCCGCCATTTTATCACTTGAAAAATCAAATCGCAATCACCGGAAACCATCGTTTACGGTTTTGTCATAAAAGAGGCATAAAATTTACACCGCATTAAAAAATCCCCGTTTCCGAAGAAACGGGGATTTTCAAGTGAAATCAGATCAGACCGGAGACAATGATGACGCCCACGATGACAGGCAGCACGAAGGTGCAGTAGGGACGCATCCACTGAGCCACCTTCAGGCCCTTGCCCTCGTTGGCCTCAGCCATAAACTTGTCCCAGCCCCAGCCGTAGCGGGTGGTACAGAAGATGACGAACAGCAGAGAGCCGATGGGCAGCAGCAGGTTGGAAACGATGAAGTCCACACTGTCCAGCACATCCTTGCCCATGATAGGACGGAAGTCGCTCCAGACATTGTAGCCCAGCACGCAGGGCATGGACAGCACCAGAATCAGGATCATGTTGATCAGGCAGGCCTTCTTGCGGCTCCAGCCGAACATATCCTGGCAGCAGGAGAGGATCGTCTCAAACACAGCCAGAACGGTGGACAGAGCGGCGAAGGACATGAACACGAAGAACAGGCTGCCCCACAGCTGACCCATGGCCATGTTGTTGAAGATATTGGGCAGGGTGATGAAAATCAGGGAAGGACCGGCATTGACCTCAACACCGTAAGCAAAGCAGGCGGGGAAGATGATCAGGCCGGCGCACAGAGCCACGCAGGTATCCAGCACACAGACATTGACAGCCTCACCCATCAGGGCGCGATCCTTGCCGATGTAGCTGCCGAAAATGGCCATGGAACCGATGCCAAGGCTCAGGGTGAAGAAGGCCTGATTCATGGCACCCACCACCACTTCACCAAAGCCGATCTCCATCATGCGGTTCACATCGGGAACCAGATAGAAGGCCAGGCCTTCCTTGGAGCCGGTAATAATGCTGTTGATTGCCAGAACAACCATCATGCCCATCAGCACCAGCATCATGACCTTGGTCACCCGCTCCAGACCGTTCTGCAGACCCACAGAACAGACGAAGAAACCAAAAACGACAACGATGGCCATGAAAATGGTCATACGGACGGGATCGGCCAGCATAGCGCCGAAATGCTCGGCAATCTGGGCGGAATCCTTGCCCACATAGGCACCGGTAACGCTGTCCACAAAGTAGGACACCATCCAGCCGGCAACGGTGGTATAGAACATCATCAGAATGTAGTTGCCCAGCAGGGCCACCACGCCGTGGGCGTGCCACACCTTCTTCTCGGGCACCAGCTGCTGATACAGCTTAACAGGGCTCTTCTGTGCCGCACGGCCCATGGCGAACTCCATGGTCAGAACAGGCACACCCAAAACCAGCAGGAAGAACAGATAGATGGCCACGAAGGCGCCGCCGCCGTACTGACCCACCATCCAGGGGAACTTCCACACATTGCCGACGCCGATGGCACAGCCGGCACTGAGCAGGATGAAGCCGAGGCGGCTTCCCAAACGCTCGCGTTTTTCCATAACGAAACGAACTCCTTTTTTCTCTCAACTTATGCCCAAGTTCCTCTGGGCGCAAAAAAGCCCCGGGAGGCGGCAACCTCCCGGGGCTGCGGTCACTTGGAATGCGTCCATAGTATACCAATTCTTATAGTTTGTCAAGGAAATTCCGGCGTTTTCCCGCATTTTGTCGGTATTGCCATAAGTTTTCCTTATTCTATTATTGTGTTATTTGGTTTCGAAGGCCATGAGCAGACCGTTGATTTCGGCATAGTAGCTCACCAGACCGCGGGCGGGGCGAATCTCAAGGTCAACATCGGGCCACTTCTCCAGCACCTGCTTGGCCATGCTCTCGGCGCCCTCAGGGTTGACAACATGGCAGATGCGAACCTTGCCGCCGTTATAGCCCATCTCGCCCATGAGCTTGATCATCTCCTGAATGCTGCGCTTCTCGCCGCGGCACTTGGCCTGAGGGTCCAGACGGCCATCGGTGACCTTGCCCACAACGCGGATGCCCAGCACGCCGCAGACCTTGGCCACGGCGGGGTTCACGCGGCCGTTGCGGGCCAGATTGTTCAGACTGCCCAGCGCAAAGACCATCTGAGTGTCCTCGGCATACTGGACCAGCATCTCGCCCACAGTATCAAAGTCCACGCCCTGAGCCATCAGCTCGCGGATCTTCTCCACCATCAGAACCATCTCGGGGCCGGTGGACAGAGAGTCCAGCACGCAGACCTTGCGCTCGGGATGCTCGGCCTCATACTCGCCCTTTGCCACCACAGCGGCATTGTAAGAGCCGGACAGGTTTTTGGTAATGGTGATGCAGAACACCCGCTCGGCATCGCCAAAGGCATCGATCCACTCACCGGCGCTGGGGCAGGCAGTGCCGGTGCGCTCGCTAAAGGTCTTGAGGTACTCCACCATGCCATAAACATCCAGATCGGCATTATCCACGAATTCCTTCATACCGGCGGTGATCTTCAGGGGTGCGCTGGCCAGATCCACGCCCTCCAACTCCAACAGATCGGAAGAGGAGTCAACAACAATTTTATAGTTCATAAAGGATTCTCCTTCGTAATATATGTCACCATAACATCGGGTTTTTAAAACCCCATCAACAGAGCTACTATATCAGTTCTGATTCCCGCTGTCAAGGGCGGGCGTGCAATTCCTGTTGACCTTTTGGGAGAAAGGCCGTAAAATGTCAGATAAGGAGTTGATCCACACATGAAAACCGTCATTCAGGGCTTCCATCTGCCCCGTTATCAGGATCTGCCCAACATGGGACTTTATTTGGAGCAGACCACCAAATATATCAACCATTTCCTCGCCCCTCTGGGCTGTATTGAGATCACCTCGTCCATGATCAGCAACTATGTCAAAAAGGGTCTGATCCCCAGCCCGGTGAAAAAGCAGTACTACGCCGACCAGCTTGCCTATCTGTTTTTCATTGCCATCGCCAAGCAGGTGCTGTCCATGGAGAACATCATTGCCCTGATCGAGCGGCAGAAAAACACCTACACCATCCCCGTGGCCTATGACTACTTCTGCATGGAGCTGGAGAACATGCTCTATTACATCTTCGGGCTCACCGACACGGTGGAGGATGTGGGTGTCACCCAGACCCATGAGAAGAATATGCTGCGCAGTCTGATCGTGGCGGCAGCACAGATCATCTATCTCGATCGCTGTCTGGCGGTGCCCGAGGCTGAATAATCAAAAATCTCCCATCTCTGAGGATGGGAGATTTTTTCATGCTTTTTTCAACTTGTCCAGAACCAGACCCACGCCCGCGCCCAGGCAGACAGGAACCACCCAGGCAAGGCCGAGCCTGGCCATGGGCAGCAGCCCGACGGCGGCAACTCCCGCCGTTTCCAGCAGGCCTACCGCCATGGCGGCGGCGGCGGGAATGCGGTAAAACCACCGGCTTTCCGCTCTTCCCAGGAAGCTCAGCAGCACCAGTGCCAGCACAGGGGGATAGACTACGCCGAGGATGGGGGCGGCCAGCTCCACCAGCCGCTCCACGCCGATCCCGGACACAGCGGCGCTGAAGGCACAGATGACACCTGCCACCATCTTATAGCTCACCCGACCGTTGGACAGTCCGGCAAAGTATCGGCTTGCCGCACTGGTCAGAGCGATGGCGGTCGTCAGACAGGCCAGCGCCGCGATGATGCCGAAGAACACCATGCCCCCCTTGCCGGGGAAGATGGCCTGCACCAGCGCCACCAGCAGCTCAATACGGGTCAGGCGGGGATTGGGCAGAGCCTGGGCAGTCGCACCCAGATAGGTCAGTCCCGCATAGACCACCAGCAATCCCGCTCCGGCCACCAGACTGGCACCGACAGAGGCGGTTGCCTGTTCTCTGGCGCCGGTATAGCCCTTCTGGGCCGCGCTGTTCAGAATCAGCGCACCAAACACCACCGAGGCCAGCACATCCATGGTCTGATAACCGGCGGAGATGCCGGCGGCCACCACCTGATCGTTGAGGGGGGGCTCGGTGATCTCTCCCAGAGGAAAGAGGACGCCCTTCACGATGAGCAGCAGCAGGCTGGCAAACAGGATCGGAGTCAGGATCTTGCCCACGATGTCCACCACCGCAGACTCATTGACGCTGAGCAGGAACACCACCACGAAAAAGAGCGCGCAGAACAGGTTCAGATTGACACCCTTCCAGAGAGGGGCGACGGACAGCTCAAAGGTGGTGGCGGCAGTGCGGGGAATGCTGATCAGAGGACCGAGGCAGAGCATAATGGCCATCATCAGTCCGGTACTCCACACCCGCCCCAGAGGCCGCAGAAGTCCATCGCTGCCGCCGGTACGGATCAGGGCCAGCATGGCGACCACCGCCAGACCGACATCCGCCAGATAGTAGCCCAGAAAGGCCACAAACCACTCTATGCCGGCCTGCAGCCCCAGATAGGGCGGGAAGATCATATTGCCCGCACCGAAGAACATGGCAAACAAAGCCGCCCCGATTACCACGCAGTCCTTGATTTGCTTGGAATTAAATACTTTCAAGGGCGATTCCCTCACAATTCTTTCATTTTGTCACACAAAATAAGATTATGCATTTTTTCGCCCACTTAGTCAAGAGCCAATCAAAACCTTCATGAGCGGTTAACGCACGCTCTTTGAAAAAAATAAAAAATTTGAAAAAAGTTGTTGACAATCGTCTGTTCCTGTGTTAGTATATGTCCTGTCGCTGAGCTGCGACGACAATTTAACAGATGCGCGAGTGGTGGAATTGGTAGACTCGCCGGCTTCAGGTGCCGGTGTTCGCAAGGACGTGCGGGTTCGACTCCCGCCTCGCGCACCAGAAAAACCAGACT
>JAZQVX010000018.1:0-2009 GCA_045632045.1 Lawsonibacter sp. | reverse complement strand
TGGAGGACGAACTGGCCGACATGGACGAGGACGAGGGTGAGATGATCGCCATCCGCATCCAGTCCGAGGAGGAGCTGGATAACTTCGCCGACTGTCAGGGCATGATCTCCAAGCCCCTGTGCATCCTGTGCGAGGACGCCGTGATTCTGGAACAGACGCTGCGGCTGTATCAGGGCCGTGCGGTCTATGAGGGCGGTCTGAGTGACGAAGCCCTTCTCCCCCTTGTGGAAAAATACGGTTTGATCCTGTAAGATGAAACACCCCCGAAACCCAAATGGGTTTCGGGGGTGTTCCGTTATACATTGGAATCCGACCAGTTGTGTGGTTCCTGCCATACACCGTATTATGCCACTATTCATTTTCGACGAAATTTCCCATCACCACACCTCCTATGGTGTAAAGGCAAAAAAAACATTCGAATGAAAAATCGACGGTTGTTTTTCCGTTTTTCTTCCGTAATCCCGACTTTTCCGGCATCTTTCCCCTTCCGAGTCCTACCGAAAGCCCCTCTGTTTCCGCCTTGACACACACTACATTTTGTGCTATATATGGATAAGCCAGGAACTATGCACACAATATATGGCTTACCATAATCTTCAAAAATACAGAAAGAAATGAGGCATCCACCATGATCCAGAGTATCATCAAGCGTGATGGTCGCGTGGTTCTCTACGAACAGAATAAGATTGCCAGCGCGATTCTGCGCGCTTTGGAGGTCTCCGGTGACGGCGATGCCGCTGACGCCGCCCGGGTGGCCAACGATGTCCAGCGCGAGCTGGAGGGCAAGTTCACCGACCAGTCCCCCAATATTGAGAGCATTCAGGACACCGTCGAGCGTCAGCTCATGAACCACGGCTTCAACGCCGCCGCCAAGGCTTACATCCTCTACCGCGCCACCCGCACCCGCGCCCGCGAGTCCAACACCGTCCTGATGAAGACCATCGATGAGATCACCAACATTGATGCCCGCATCAGCGATATGAAGCGCGACAACGCCAACATCGACGGCAACACCGCCATGGGCAGCATGCTCCAGATCGGCTCCGCCGGTGCCAAGGCTTACAACGAGATGTACCTGCTGCGCCCTGAGCACGCCAAGGCCTATCGCGAGGGCGACATCCACATCCACGACTTTGATTTCTACTCTCTGACCACCACCTGCTGTCAGATCGACATTCAGAAGCTGTTCCACAACGGCTTCCCCACCGGTCACGGCTATCTGCGCGAGCCCAACGGCATCCAGAGCTACGCCGCCCTGGCCGCCATCGCCATCCAGTCCAATCAGAACGACCAGCACGGCGGTCAGTCCATCCCCAACTTCGATTACGGCATGGCCGAGGGCGTCGCCAAGACCTACCGCAAGTCCTATATCCGCGGTCTGCAGGAGGCTCTGGAGGACACTCTGGATACCGATGTAGAGCTGTCCGCTGTCCGTGATCTGGTGGCTGAGATCGAGCAGTCCGGCGGCGAGATCATCAAGCTGGCCAACAGCCCAGAATTCGATGCCGCCGTGGCCTCCGCTCTGGCTCAGCGCTACTTCCTGCGCCCCGAGCAGGCCGCTGCTCTGGTCGCCCGCATCAAGGGCCGCGCCGAGCGCAAGACCGAGCGTGACACCTACCAGTCCATGGAGGGCTTCGTCCACAATCTGAACACCATGCACTCCCGCGCCGGCGCCCAGACCCCCTTCTCCTCCATCAACTACGGTACCGACACCTCCCCCGAGGGCCGTATGGTCATTCGCAACATTCTGAAGGCTCTGGACTCCGGTCTGGGTCACGGCGAGACCTGCATCTTCCCCATCCACATCTTCAAGGTCAAAGAGGGCGTCAACTATAACGAGGGCGACCCCAACTATGACCTGTTCCGTCTGAGCTGCAAGGTCAGCGCCAAGCGCCTCTTCCCCAACTACACCTTCCTGGACGCCCCCTTCAACCTGCAGTACTATGTCCCCGGCCGCCCCGAGACTGAGGTCGCCACCATGGGCTGCCGTACCCGCGTTATGGGCAATG
>JAZQVX010000017.1:0-2251 GCA_045632045.1 Lawsonibacter sp. | reverse complement strand
AGGTAGTCGTCTGCGCCAAGGTCAAGGCTCTGCACCTTGTCAAACTCCGTCCCCTTGGCGGTGGCCATAATAATGGGAATATCCCGAAACTGCTCACTGGCACGCATTCTTGTCAGCAACTCGATTCCGTCAATGCCGGGGAGCATCACATCCAGCAGAACAAGGTCCGGCTGACGATCCTGCAAGGCTTCCCAGGAGGTCGTGCCATCCTCAAAGCCGTAGGCCTCCATACCTGTGCTCTTGAGGGCGTACACCTCTATCTCACGGATGCTGGGATCATCCTCTACACACCAGATCATTGACATTCTTTATGTTCTCCTGTCACAGAAAATACGACCCACTCTGCGATGTTGGTGCAGTGGTCGCCGATTCGCTCGAAATACTTCGCGATCATCAGAAGATCCAGTGCATACTCGCCGCCGTCTGGATTCTCCGCGATCATAGAAATAATATCACGCTTCACCTGCGTGAAATAGTCATCCACAACATCGTCGTGCTGCATCACTGTCTGCGCAAGGGTAAGATCCTGCTTCACATAGGCATCCACCGCCTCTGTGACCATGCGCATGGTTTCCCTCGCCATCTCACGAATTTTGGGATACTTCTCGTCGGGATGGCGGGTCATAAAGGGAACGATCTCCACGATGTCCTCCGCCTGGTCGCCGATGCGCTCCATATCGGTGATCATCTTCATGGCGGCAGAGATACAGCGCAGATCCCGCGCCACCGGCTGCTGGCGCAGCAGAAGCTTCATGCAGATGTTTTCAATGGTGCGCTCGCTTTCATCGATCTGCGCGCCGATGCGCTTTACATTGCCGACCAGGTCCGCGTCCCACTCGGTGAGTGCCTCGGAGGCCATGGCGATGATTTCCTCGCAGGCGGCACCCATATGGATCAGCTCTTCATTGAGCTTTGTCATTTGTTCGGTAAAGTAATCTCTCATGATCAGCCGAACCTCCCTGTAATGTAGTCTTCCGTGCGCTTGTCCCGGGGTTGGTCAAACATGGCTTCCGTTTCGCTGAATTCCACCAGATCGCCCAGCAGGAAAAACGCCGTCTGGTCGGAGATTCTTACTGCCTGCTGCATGTTATGGGTCACGATAACGATAGTATACCGCTCTTTCAACTCCATCGCAAGGTCTTCAATGCGGCTCGTGGAGATCGGGTCGAGGGCGGAAGTCGGCTCGTCCATCAGAAGGACTTTCGGTTCTACTGCCAGCGCGCGGGCGATACAAAGACGCTGCTGCTGACCGCCGGACATACCCAGTGCGTTCTTTTTCAGCCTGTCCTTGACCTCGTCCCAGATGGCTGCGCCACGCAGAGCCTGTTCCACGATCTCGTCCAGCTCTGCGCGGTTGGTGATGCCGTGGGTGCGTGGACCGTAGGCGATATTGTCATAGATGCTCATGGGGAAAGGATTGGGCTTCTGGAAGACCATGCCCACTTCCTTTCGCAGAGCGTTGACCTCAGTTTCAAAGATGTTTTCGCCGTTATACTTCACCTCGCCCGTGATCTTCCCGCCGGGGATCAGATCGTTCATCCGGTTGAGGGTTTTCAAAAAAGTGGACTTCCCGCAGCCAGAGGGGCCGATCAGGGCGGTTATGGACTTTTCCGGTAAATCAATATTGATGTTTTTCAACGCCTGCGTCTGACCATACCAGAGGTTCAGATCGCTGACGGTAATGATAGGTGCATTCAAAGCTCGAGACTCCTTTCGTTAGACTGTGTTTTTCTTCTTGAAGTACCGCGTTACTCCCGCGGCACAGAGATTGATGATGAAGGCCAGCACCATGAGGATGGCGGCAATGCTGAACGCTACCGCGAATTCGCCGTCCTCCTTGGCGTAGTAGTAGAGGGCGATGGTCAGCGTGGAACCGGGGGCGGTCAGAGCATCCACAAAGCCGTTGATATTATGGGCAACGCCTGCGGTAAAGAGCAGGGCGGCAGACTCGCCCAGAATGCGCCCAACGGAGAGGATGCATCCGGTGATGACACCGTCCAGACAGTTGGGCAGAACCACCGTGCGCACCACGTGCCACTTTCCCGCACCCAGACCGAATGCACCCTCGCGGTAGGACTGGGGAACGGTTTTCAAGCTCTCCTGTGTATTGCGCATGATAGTCGGCAGGTTCATGATGACCAGCGTCAGCGCACCGGAGAGCAGTGACTTTTTCAGTCCGAACAATTCACAGAACACCAGCATGCCCACCAGACCATAGATGATGGAGGGAATGCCCGCCAGCGCTTCGGCT
>JAZQVX010000016.1:0-4443 GCA_045632045.1 Lawsonibacter sp. | reverse complement strand
AACTTCGCAGGCCTACCAATTCCACCATGCCCGCGGATATTCAGTTACTTGCTTATGATACACAAGACAGAGCAAAAGGTCAATGGACGAAAGCCGCCCCCGCCGTTTTCACGGCGTGGTCGTTCGATCACTTATGAAGCGCTAAATTAGGCCAGAGCCTTCTTAGCGGTCTCCACCAGCTGAGCGAAAGCGGCCTTGTTGTTGACAGCCAGCTCAGCCAGAACCTTACGGTTGATGACGATGCCGGACTTCTTCAGACCGTTCATGAAGGTGGAGTAGTTCATGCCGTTCATCTTGCAAGCGGCATTGATACGGGTGATCCACAGCTGACGGAAGTCGCGCTTCTTCAGCTTACGGCCCTTGTAAGCATAAACGCCGGACTTCATGACGGCCTGGTTGGCCATCTTGTAGTGCTTGGACTTGGAACCCCAGTAGCCCTTAGCCAGCTTCAGAACCTTATTTCTTCTCTTGCGAGTCATCATTGCGCCTTTAACACGTGCCATTGTTGAAACCCTCCCTCTCTCTTACTTGTACAGGATCATGCGCTTGATAGCGGCCTCGTTGGTCTGGTCCACGATGGTGGTACCACGCAGGGCGCGCTTCATCTTAGCGGTCTTACCGTGACCGTTCAGCAGGTGACGCTTCTTGGTCATAGCGCGCTTAACCTTACCGGTGCCGGTCAGGGAGAAACGCTTCTTGGCACCGCTGTGAGTCTTGATCTTAATCTTTGCCATAACAGATTAACTCCTTTACTTACTTTTTCATATCTTTTGCAGGCTTGGGGGACAGGAAGATGGACATATGACGGCCCTCCAGCTTGGGAGCCTTATCCATGACGGCCACATCGGAGCAGCCCTCCGCGAACTTCAGCAGCAGCTCCTGACCGATCTCGGTGTGAGCCATCTCTCTGCCGCGGAAACGGATGGTAACCTTGCAGCGGTTACCTTCAGCCAGGAACTTCTGAGCATTGCGCTGCTTGACATTGAAGTCATTCACATCAATGCTGGGAGACATACGGACTTCCTTGATCTCCACCACACGCTGGTTCTTACGGGCTTCCTTCTCGCGCTTGGTCTGCTCGAAGCGGAACTTGCCGTAGTCCATAACCTTGCAGACGGGGGGAACGGCGTTGGGGGAGATCTTGACCAGGTCCAGGTTTTTCTCCTCAGCGATGCGCTGAGCTTCCATAGCGGACATGACGCCCAGCTGTTCACCGGACTCAGAGATCAGACGAACCTCCTTGTCCCGGATTTCTTCATTGATCTGATGAGCATTAGTAGCGATGGGAAAGCACCTCCAAACAAAAAATAAACGCGGTAAGCCGATCCAGCTCCCGCATCCATACACATCAAAATAACCCCAGTGACACCGGGATGTTATTTTTTCCATGTTAACCCTTTAAGCCTTTCGCCGGGGGTGAGGACAGAAGAACCGTACCTGCTTTGTTTTACCGACACATTCTACCACCCCCATTTATAATTGTCAATAGGGTTTTCCAAATATTTTTTCCACAATTTTCACTGTATTTTCCCTTGAAAGGGAGAACGCCCCTCCGTTTTCCACGAAGGGGCGGTTTTTGTGTATCAGGCCGGAGCCGTATCCCGCTGACCCACCCGCCCGCGGGCATTGGCCAGCATGAGTTTGATGCGGTTTTCCTGGTTGATCTTGGTGGCACCGGGGTCATAGTCGATGGCCACGATGTTGCTGTGGGGGTATTCGTCCTTCAGCTTGCGGATCATGCCCTTGCCCACGATGTGGTTGGGCAGACAGCCGAAGGGCTGGGTGCAGACGATGTTGGGGGTGCCGGTGTGGATGAGCTCCAGCATCTCGGCAGTGAGGAGCCAGCCCTCCCCCATCTTGTTGCCCTTACCCAGATAGCCGCCCACCATGGAGTGCAGCTGCTCAAAGGTTCCGGGGGCGCGGCAGCGGTTGGAGCGCTTCAGGGCAGAGATCATATCCTTCTGGTGGCTCTCAATGAATTTCAGCAGGGCCGTGCAGACCAGACGCTCTGTCTGAGAGCCGCCGTAGAGTTCCACATCCACGATGCGGCTGTAAATGCAGTAGAGAATGAAGTCGATCAGGCCGGGCACAACGGGCTCGGCTCCCTCGGACAGGAGGAACTGCTCCAGATTGTTGTTGCCCAGAGGGGCGAACTTGACATAGATCTCGCCCACCACGCCCACACGGATCCGGGGCTCACCCGCCACAGGGATGGCGGCAAAGTCGGCACAGATGGCATCAAAATTTGCCCGCATCTGGCGGCGGTTCATGCCCTTTCTGTGCTGGAAGCCGTCCACCAGCCGCTGGGACCACCGCTCCACGGTGCGGTCGGTTTGACCGGGCTCCACCTCGTAGGGGCGCACCTGATTGGCCACATTCATGATAATATCGCCGTAGAGCATGGCGTAGACCAGCTTGACGAGCAGGCGGGGCCCCACGGAAAAGCCGGGGTTCTTTTCCAGACCGGAGAAATTCACCGACACCACGGGAATGTAGGCCATATCCGCCTTCTCCAGTGCCTTGCGCAGCAGGTGGATATAGTTGGAGGCGCGGCAGCCGCCGCCGGTCTGGGTGATGAGCAGAGCCACCTTGTGTGGGTCATAGCCCCCGTTCTTCACCGCGTCCAGCAGCTGTCCGATGACCAGCAGGGCGGGGTAGCAGGTGTCATTGTGGACATACTTCAGTCCCTCGTCCACGATCCCTCTGTGGTTGGTGGTCAGCATATCCACCTGATACCCCTCGCACTCCAGCAGCTTGCGCATCATGCCGAAGTGGACAGGGAGCATCTGGGGCATGAGGAGGGTATATTCCTTTTTCATCTCCTCGGTGAAGAGCAGACGCCCGGTTTCGTCATAAATCAGTTCTGCCATAAACGCCTCACTCCTTTGCCTTTCTCGCCTCGACGGCGGCCATGAGGGAACGGATACGGATCTTCACCGCACCCAGATTGTTGATGTCGTCGATTTTCAGCTGGGTATAGAGCTTGCCGCCCTGTTCCAGAATGTCCCGCATCTCGTCGCCGGTGATGGCGTCCAGACCGCAGCCGAAGGACACCAGCTGGATGAGCTCCATGTCGTCCTGCTTGCAGACATACTTGGCGGCATTATACATCCGGGCATGGTAAGTCCACTGGTTGAGCACCTGCCGGGGAGTCTTATCCTCCAACCACGCCACCGAGTCCTCGGTGAGCAGATAGAAGCCGTAGGAGGTGATCAGGTCGTTGATGCCGTGGTTGATCTCGGGATCCATGTGGTAGGGTCGGCCTGCCACCACCAGAATGGGATAGCCCTTCTCCCGGGCCTCGGCGATGTAGTGCCGCGCCTGATCCCGCAGATCGTCCTTATAGGCGTCGTAGGCCCCATAGGCGGCCCGGACGGCGGCAATGGTCTCCTTGGTGGGGATGCCGAACTCTTTTTTGAACCAGTCGGCGGCCTTTTTCTCGAAGTCCCTGGGGCGGTGCAGACCCACATAGGGATGGAGGAATCGCACCTTGCTCAGGTTGGGGACATTGGCACACAGCAGTTCGGGATAGTAGGCCACCACAGGGCAGTTATAGTGGTTGTCCGCCTTGCCCTCGTCGAAGTTATAGGGCATACAGGGGTAGAAGATGGTGTCCACGCCGTGCTCGATGAGGGCCTCCACATGGCCGTGGAGGAGCTTGGCGGGGTAGCACACGGTATCGGAGGGAATGGTGCGCTGTCCCTTGAGATACAGACGGCGGGAGGACTCGGGCGAGAGAACCACCTCAAAGTTCAGTCTGGTGAGCAGTTCGAACCAGAAGGGCAGATTCTCATACATATTCAGTCCGAAGGGAATGCCGATCTTGCCCCGCTGTCCGGTGCCGAAACCTACGCCGTTCATGGCGCGCAGCTTGTCGTATTTATAACGCATCAGATCGGGCAGACGGCGGGGCTCCTCCCCCAGAGGGCGGGAACAGCGGTTGCCGGACACAAAACGGCGGCCGCCGTCAAAGGAGTTGACGGTGAGGGAGCAGTGGTTGGTACACAGGCCGCAGGTGGCGGGGCGGGCGGTGTGCCGGAACTTGTCCAGATCCTTCAGGGTCAGCAGGCAGCTGCGCTCCAGTCCCGCGTCCCGGGCGGCCAGCGCCGCGCCAAAGGCACCCATGATGCCGGAGATGACAGGGCGGGTCACATTGCGTCCCAGCTCCTGCTCAAAGGCCCGCAGGACCGCGTCGTTGAGGAAGGTACCGCCCTGCACCACGATGTGCTTGCCCAGATCGTCGGCATTGGCGGCGCGGATGACCTTATAGATGGCATTTTTCACGATGGATGTGGACAGACCGGCGGAGATGTCCTCCACGCCGGCACCGTCCTTCTGGGCCTGTTTGACGCTGGAGTTCATGAATACGGTGCAGCGGGAGCCCAGATTGACGGGCTTTTTGGTGAACAGACCCAGCTTGGAGAAGGTGGCGATGTCATAGCC
>JAZQVX010000015.1:0-11391 GCA_045632045.1 Lawsonibacter sp. | reverse complement strand
AGTTTTCTTTTCATAACTGTCCTCTTATTCCCATCAGTTCTTCATGCCAATCGCAGCGGGCTTGACATCCTTGGGAATGGGAGAAACGAAAGGCTTGTGACCCAGACGGTTGTCCAGCTCTTCCTTGGCCTTGGCAATCTTTTCGGGGTTCTCGATCATGTCGATAGCAGTACCGGCAAATGAACTTGTCGGCCCACTCTGCAGTGATCGGACGATCAGCTATCAATTACGCCCCAGTGACCGCACGACCCGGATCGCAAAAGTTCTCGGCATATCCCCCATCAATCTCGAAAAACTCATCTCTTTACAGGAAAAAAGCATATTACCGAGTTTTCTTCCAGTGATCTGGCATTCTATCTGGACATCACCCCCCGCAGCGCCCCCCGCATTCTCCAAAAATTGGTACAGTGCGGCGCCGCAACTCAGATCAACAGTCTTCACCTGAACAACCGGGGCAGACCTGCCGCCATTTACGAGATCGATCTGGAGCGCGTTACCCTTCTATAACGCCATCCACAATCACACCGGAGGCACGGTGTCCCCTCTGCCGCATCAAAACAGAAGCGCCCAATGGTAAGAACGACTTACCATTGGGCGCTTTCGCGTTATTTTCCTGCGGCAATCCCGGGACTGCCGGCGTTGCGGTAGAGATAGGTGACGATTTCAGATCTGGGAGAGGGATTTGCGGGAGAGAACGCGGTGCCCATATTCCCTGTCAGACCGGAGTTATTGGCCCAGGCCACAGCCTTTCCGTACCAGGCGGTATCGGTGGTGGCTGCGGCAGGTCTGCCGTTGGCGGCCCACAGGAAAGTCAGCACCTGAGCGGAGGTACAATCAAGGTTGGGGCTGAAGGTATTTTCCAGATAACCCCGAACAAAGACGGTTTCGCCCTTCTCATAGCGGGTCTTGACGGTGGCGTCGCCGTAGGGTGTCACATGGGAGGGGGCATCACTCTTGCCCTTGGGCAGAACGATCTGCAGATAGCCGGGAGCAGAGGTCAGGGTGGGCAGGGACAGGGTTTCGTTGCAGGTGGAGCAAACTACTTTATAGTCGCTTTTGAAAACGGGAGTATGCTCACACAAAGTATAGCTGTATTGGAGCGTTCCAGGATTACTGTCAATGGAATAGGGTTGTCCGTTAAAATAGCTTCCCTGCATTTTTACATTGGAACACAGTTCAAAATGCAGATGCTTGCCGCCGGAATTGCCGGTATTACCCATGTATCCGAGGAACTGGCCCCGGGTGACCTTTTGGTTCAAACCGACACTGACGGAGTCCATATGTGCATACATGGAGTATCCGGAGCCGTCGGTATGCTTAATGATCAAGCCGTTTCCATAGCCCCAGTGTTGCTTGTCGTTGACAGAATAAACAGCCACGACCGTACCGGATTTTGTTGCAGCAACGGTGTATGCATGATTTTCACCCAAAGATTTTTCCAGCCAATATCGATGCCGTAGTGACTTCCGCCCCAGCCCTGCGTCCGGTGCTGTCCGCTACGGGCCAATAGTAGTCTTCAGCCGCCGCAGTCACTGTCATCAGACCGAGCAACATGACCACGGTAGTCAGGAGCAGATACAATTTCTTTCTCATACACACACATCCTTAGTAGTATGATGATAGCATTATCATACCACGCCCCCTATTTGGAAGCAAGGCGATATTTTATCTCACTGCATCGCGAAACTTCTCCCGGTTTTGCAAATGCGAATTGTCAGTCTGCCGGCACTGTGATAAAATGAGTTATATTCCTCACACTCCAGTACGAAAGGAGGCAATCAGCATGAAAAAGAACCTGTTTTGCGCTCTGCTGATCTGCACCGCGCTGCTCACGGCATGCAGCAAGCCAGACGAAACCATCACCGTTGATCTGATCACGCCCGACAGCCCCGAACCCCACATCCACGCGCCCACCGGCGGCTGGATCTGTGACTTTGACAGTCACTGGCGCCTGTGCGAATGCGGCGAGGAGATGGACAAAGGCGAGCACACGCTGGAGCAGGTCAACTGCACCGTCTGCGGCAGCCAGGTCGTCCTCTGGGAGGACGGCAGCTATAAAGTGGACACTCCGGACGAAAATTCCCGCCCCCTGCGCGCCATATACTACGATGCGGTCGAACATACGGAAATCGACCGCCGCTACATCTACAGCGAGGATGGCTCCCGCATGACCGAGGAAACATATCTGGACGGAGCACTCGCCCATGAGCAGGATTGCCGCTGGAATAACGAAGCCGGGTGCTGGGAGATGACCGCAGAGAAGGCCTACGGCGATGATGGCATTCTCGCCTATACCTACGACGATTCCGGCAATCCTCTGTCCGTGATTCACTACAACCCAGACGGAAGCGTGAAAGTGGAGTACACTTATGAAAATACTTATGATCTCAGCGGCAACTGCATCTTCAAGCGCACCTTCACCAACGGCATACTGACGCAGGAGATAGAATTCCTCCACAGCATCGAGTCTGACGGCAGTGTCTGGAGCAGAAGCGGCAAGACCACCGACTACTACGAAGATGGTTCCTACACCGTCCACGATGGAGATGAGGGAACCTGGTCCTCCGAAATCACCTACGCCGCCGACGGCAGTGTCATCACCGAACTCTTTCACGAGTATCTGAAAGACGAAAACGGCAACAGTATCGGCAGAAAAAGCTATACAAACGGTCATCTAACCACGGAATACACCGAAATTCTGGATAAAACCGGAAAAAGCATTGGCCTGATCACCATCGACTACCATGAAGACGGCACCAAGACAGTCTGTGAGTTCGACAAACATCAGGCACTGGTCAGTGAAACGAATTATGCCGCCGACGGCAGCATCGTTTCCGGTTAATACACACCAAAGCCCCCGCATCGGAATATGCGGGGGCTTTTCTGTTTCTTGCCGAAATTGTTCCAACATGGTATAATCAAGTCAAATTACAACACACAAGGAGTTCTGGTATGAGTATTCTGAATGTCGAGCATCTCTCTCACGGTTTTGGCGACCGCGCCATCTTTGAAGATGTGTCCTTCCGCCTGCTCAAAGGCGAGCACATTGGTCTGGTGGGTGCCAACGGCGAGGGCAAATCCACCTTTATGAGCGTGGTCACCGGCAAGCTGCAGCCCGACGAGGGCAAGGTGGAGTGGTCCAAAAATGTCCGCTCCGGCTATCTGGATCAGCACACCGTGCTGGAGCCCGGACTGACCATTCAGGATGTACTGCGCTCCGCTTTCTCCTGGCTGTTTGATCTGGAAACCCGTATGAACGAGATCTGTGACAAGATGGGCGAGGCCGACGAGGAAGAAATGACCGCCTATATGGAGGAGCTGGGTGAAATTCAGGAGCTTCTGGATGCCCACGACTTCTACATGATCGACGCCAAGGTGGACGAGGTTGCCCGGGCACTGGGTCTGATGTCTCTGGGACTGGAACACGATGTCTCCGACCTCAGCGGCGGTCAGCGCACCAAAGTCCTGCTGGCCAAGCTGCTGCTGGAAAAGCCCGACATCCTCCTGCTGGACGAGCCCACCAACTATCTCGATGTGGAACACATCACCTGGCTCAAGCGCTATCTGCTGGAGTATGAGAACGCCTTCGTCCTCATCTCCCACGACATTCCCTTCCTCAACGAGGTGGTCAACCTCATCTACCACATGGAAAACCGCAAGCTGTCCCGGTATGTGGGCGACTATGACCACTTCCAGGAGGTCTATGCCGTCCAGAAGGCTCAGATCGAGGCCGCCTATAAGCGCCAGCAGCAGGAGATCAGCGAGCTGAAGGACTTCGTCAACCGCAACAAGGCCCGTGTGGCCACCCGAAACATGGCCATGTCCCGCCAGAAAAAGCTGGACAAGATGGATCTCATCGAGCTGGCCGCCGAGAAGCCCAAGCCCGAGTTCAACTTCAAGGTGGGCCGCACCCCCGGCAAGCGCATCTTCGAAACAAAGGGGCTGGTCATCGGCTATGACTCCCCCCTGTCCAAGCCTCTGGATCTCTACATGGAGCGCGGGCAGAAGATCGCCCTCGTTGGTGCCAACGGCATCGGCAAGACCACCCTGCTCAAGAGCATTCTGGGACTGATTCCCGCTCTGGAGGGCAGCGTGGAGCTGGGAGACAATCTCCAGATCGGCTACTTCGAGCAGGAGGGTGATTACGACAACTCCACCACCTGCATTCAGGAGATCTGGAAGGACTTCCCCGGTTTCTCCCAGTATGAGGTGCGCTCTGCCCTTGCCAAGTGCGGTCTGACCACCAAGCACATCGAAAGTCAGGTCCGTGTCCTCTCCGGCGGCGAGCAGGCCAAGGTCCGCCTGTGCAAGCTCATCAACCGGGAGAGCAACATCCTCCTGCTGGACGAGCCCACCAACCATCTGGACGCCGACGCCAAGGATGAACTCAAGCGGGCTCTGAAGGAATACAAGGGCAGCATCCTGCTCATCTGCCACGAGCCCGAATTCTATACCGATGTTGTCACCGCGGTCTGGGACTGCACCAAGTGGACCACCAAGATTTTCTGATTTCCGAGAGGAGGGTCATCCATGTCATACACCCCCGTACAGCTGGAACGGCCCCTGCGCATTGAGCAGCTCTACACCGTCCACTACTTTGAATATACCAGCAGCTATGCCTTTGCCGGAGAGTCCCACGATTTCTGGGAACTGCTCTATGTGGACAAGGGCAGCGTCTGCGTCACCGCCGGGGAAGAGCGCTTCGATCTGGGCCGAGGTCAGATGGTATTCCATCCCCCCGGCGAGTTCCACGCCCTTTCCGCCAACGGCATCACCGCCCCCGATCTGGTGGTGGTCAGCTTCCGCTGTGACAGTCCCGCCATGGACTGCCTGCGGGGGCGGGTGCTGTCCATGGGCAGCGAGGAGCGCGTTCTGCTGGGGCGCATCATGCAGGAGAGCCGGATGCTGTTCTCCAATCCCCTGAACGACCCCACCACTCCCGCCATGACGCTGCAGGAAAATGTCCCCTTCGGCACCGCCCAGCTGCTCTCCGCCGCCATTGAGGAGCTGCTCATCCGGCTCATCCGCCGGGACGAAGCATCCCTTCTGCTCCGGCAGGAAACGCCCCGCCATGCACAGGCCCGTCTGGCTCAGCTGACCGAGTATCTGGAGCAGCGGCTGGATCAGAATCTCACCGTGCAGCAGATCTGCCGGGACAACCTCATTGGCCGCGCCCAGCTGGAGCAGCTGTTCCACGATCAGACCGGCGGCGGCGTCATTGACCACTTCAACGCCCTGAAAATCAAGGCCGCACGGCGCATGATCCGGGAGGGTCGTCTTACCTTCACCCAGATCGCCGCAGTGCTTGGTTCCCGCTCCGTCCACTACTTCTCCCGACGGTTCCGGCTGGTCATGGGCATGTCTCCCAGCGAGTATGCCAGGAGCGTGAAGATGCTCTCTGACACACCACTGCAAGTATCGGATAATCGTACAAATAATATGTAAAATTGTCTATTCCATTTCTGAAAAAGTTTGATTACAATAAATCATAGTGCAAGATACCGAATTTATGTTCAAAAGGAGTGTTCTTCATGTCTATTTTAGTCAGCGGCGGCGCCGGTTACATCGGCAGCCACACCTGCGTGGAGCTGCTCAACGCAGGTTACGAGATCGTCGTGGTGGACAATCTGTCCAACTCCTGTGAGGAGTCTCTGCGCCGTGTGGAGAAAATCACCGGCAAGACCGTCCCCTTCATCAAGGCCGATCTGTGCGATCCCGCCGCCACCGAGGCCGTGTTCGCCCAGTATCCCGACATCAGCGCCGTCATCCACTTCGCCGGTCTGAAGGCCGTGGGTGAGAGCGTGCGCAAGCCCCTGGAGTACTACACCAATAACCTGGTCAGCACTCTGGTACTGCTCAACGCCATGCGCGCTCATGGCGTGAAGAACTTCGTCTTCTCCTCCTCCGCCACCGTGTACGGCGACCCCGCCAGCGTCCCCATCCGCGAGGACTTCCCCACCGGCGGCACCACCAACCCCTACGGCACCACCAAGCTGTTCCTGGAGCGGGTGCTCATCGACTACTGCGCCGCCGCTCCCGATCTGAATGTGGCTCTGCTGCGTTACTTCAACCCCATCGGCGCCCATGAGAGCGGCCTGATCGGCGAGGATCCCAACGGTATCCCCAACAACCTGGTTCCCTATATCGCTCAGGTGGCCGTGGGTAAGCTGGAGAAGCTCCATGTCTACGGCGACGACTATCCCACTCCCGACGGCACCGGCGTGCGCGACTACATCCATGTCGTCGATCTGGCCAAGGGTCATGTCGCCGCTCTGAAGAAGCTGGAGACCAACTGCGGCCTGTTCATCGTCAACCTGGGCACCGGCAACGGCTACAGCGTGCTGGATGTCCTCCACGCCTATGAGAAGGCCTGCGGCAAGACTCTGCCCTATGTGGTGGATCCCCGCCGCGCCGGCGACATCGCCGAGTGCTACGCTGAGCCCAAGAAGGCTCTGGAGGAGATGGGCTGGAAGGCCGAGCTGGGCATCGAGGAGATGTGCGCCTCCAGCTGGAAGTGGCAGTCCATGAACCCCAACGGCTACAAAAACTGATTGAAGTTTATAAAGGAGAATTTTGCTATGAATAAGCCTGTTCTTGTTGTTATGGCCGCCGGTATGGGCAGCCGCTACGGCGGTCTGAAGCAGATCGACCCCGTTGGCAACCACGGTCAGCTCATCATTGATTATTCCATCTACGACGCCAAGCGCGCCGGTTTCGAAACTGTCGTCTTCGTCATCAAGCACGAGATCGAAGCCGACTTCAAGGCCGCCATCGGCGATCGTCTGTCCAAGATCATCGAGGGCAAGTATGCCTACCAGGAGCTGACCGATCTGCCCGAGGGCTATTCCGTGCCCGAGGGCCGTGTGAAGCCCTTCGGCACCGCCCACGCCATTCTGGCCGCCCGCAAGATCGTCGATGGCCCCTTTGCCGTGGTCAACGCTGACGACTACTACGGCCCCGAGGCCTTCAAGACCATCTATGATTACCTGCTGAACAACCCCGACCAGCCCGACTGCTATGAGTTCGCCATGGTGGGTTACCTGCTGGGCAACACCGTCACCGAGCACGGTCATGTGGCCCGCGGCGTCTGCGTGGAGGACGAAAATAACTATCTGGTTTCCGTCACCGAGCGCACCCGCATCGAGAAGGAGGGCGACGACGCCCGCTTCACCGAGGACGACGGCCAGACCTGGGAGCCCCTGTCCGGCAACGCCATCGTTTCCATGAATCTGTGGGGTCTGACCAACAGCTTCTTCACCGAGGCCTGGGACCGCTTCCCCGCTTTCCTGGACAAGACTCTGGCTGAGAACCCCCTGAAGGGCGAGTACTTCCTGCCCAGCGTCATCAGCACCCTGATTGGTGAGGGCAAGGCCCGCGCCAAGGTGCTGCGCTCCGCTGACAAGTGGTACGGTGTCACCTATCAGGCCGACAAGCCCGTCGTCGTGGCCGCCATCGCCGAGAAGACTGCCGCCGGCGTCTATCCTGACAATCTGTGGGAGGAGAAGTAACCATGTCTACTGCTGAAGCTGTTCTGAGCGAAGTTCTGGAAGCCTTTGACTTCGGCAATCCCGTGGTGGGTGCCATGCGCTTTGGCTATGGTCACATCAACGATACCTTCTGCGTCCACACCCAGCCCAAGGACGATCCCTGCGCCTGCTTCATCCTGCAGCGCATGAGCTCCGCCGCCTTCAAGCGACCCGATCAGCTGATGCAGAACATCATCGGTGTCACTGAGTATCTGGGCAAGCAGATCATCGCCAACGGCGGTGACCGCGCCCGCGAGGCCATGGAGGTCATCCGTCCCAAGAACGGCGAGGACTACTACACCGACTCTCAGGGCGGTGCATGGCGCGTGTACCCCTTCGTGGAGGACATTATGTGCTGCCAGACCGCCGATACCCCCGAGCTGTTTGCCGCTGCCGGCCGCGCCTTCGGCCGCTTCCAGAAGATGCTGGACGGCTATCCCGCCGACACCCTGTTTGAAACCATTCCCAACTTCCACAACACCGAGGATCGTCTGGCCAAGCTGAAGGACGCCATCGCCGCCGACGCTTTCGGCCGTGTAAAGGACTGCCAGCCCGAGATTGACTTCGTCATGGCCCGTGAGAAGGACTGCTCTGTGGCTCTGCAGGCTCTGCGCGACGGCATTCTGCCCCTGCGCGTGACCCACAACGACACCAAGCTGAACAACATCCTCATCGACAAGAAGACCGGCGAGGGCATCTGTGTCATCGATCTGGACACCGTTATGCCCGGTCTGTCCATCAACGACTTCGGCGACTCCATCCGCTTCGGCGCCAACCACTGCGCTGAGGACGAGAAGGATCTGTCCAAGATGTTCATTGATCTGGATCTGTTCGACACCTATGCCAAGGCCTATCTGGAGGGTGCCGAGGGCACTCTGACCGACGCCGAGGTGGAGCACATGCCCTGGGGCGCCAAGCTGATGACTCTGGAATGCGGCATCCGCTTCCTGACCGACTATCTGGTTGGCGACACCTATTTCCGCACCCACCGCGAGGGTCAGAATCTGGATCGCTGCCGCACTCAGTTCAAGCTGGTGTCCGACATGGAGTCCCACTGGGACGAGATGAACGCCATCATCGCCAAGTACCGCGCTTAATCTTCAATCTTACCCCCGGTTCCCCGGGGGTATTTTATTCATACAAGAGGTTCTCCATGAATATACTCTTCAACAACGACGAGCTGCTGCGGCTCATCAACAATCTGTATATCCTCACCGGCATCCGGGCCAACATCTATGACTTCAGCGGCCGTGACATCTGTCTGACGGATGATCACATCCCCTTCTGCGCCAAGATCAACGGCTGCCCCGAGGGACACGAGCGCTGTCTGGCCTGCGATGCGCAGGCTGTCCTCCACTGCGACGGCGAGGACAGCATCTACTTCTATCGCTGCCACGCCGGTATCTGTGAGGCTATCATCCCCATCTTCTCCAACGGCATGCCCATGGCCTATCTGGCCTTCGGTCAGCATCTGGACACCTCCTCTCTGGAAAAGCAGTGGGAAAACACCCGCGCCACGCTGGACTGGTACCCCGGGGACATGGCGGAGCTGAAGCGGGACTTCTTCTCCTTCCGCCAGTATTCCCCCGAGGAGATCACCGCCTGCGCCGAGATTTTAAAGGCACTGGCCTCCTACATCCATCTGGCCGGCATGATCCAGACCACCGAGTACACCGATCTGCAGCGGCTGGAGATCTATCTGGACCGGCACTACATGGACAAGCTCTCTCTGGCCTCCATCTCCAGCGAGCTGGGCATCAGCCGCACCAAGTTGTGCACACTGGCCAAACGCCTGTCCGGCGGCAAGACTCTGTCCCAGATGATCGCAGAGCGCAGAGTGTCCGCCGCCAAGCTTCTGCTGACCCGGACGGACAAGCCCATCGCCGTGGTGGCCGAAACTGTGGGCATCACCGACTATAACTATTTCACCAAAATTTTCCGCTCCGTCACCGGCGTTACCCCCAGCGCATTCCGTAAAAAGTATCGTCACAATGATGACATCTTAGCGAAATGAAGAGCGTTTTTTGTGGCTTTTTGTCAATTTAGAATAATTTTTCTAAAATATGTACTCTTTCTTCTATGATTAAACATCCTGTACAAGTATAATCTAATAGTAGATGTGTGTTTTGTCCATTTTGTGCAAAACACCCAAAAACAGGTGTAAAGCTCAGGCTTTCACACGAATTCAAAAATGAGGAGAATTGATCAGATGAAAAAAGTTCTTGCTGCAATGCTCGCACTGGCCATGACCATGTCCCTGGCTGCCTGCGGCGCCAAGGAAGAGCCCGCTCCCGCCCCCGCTCCCGCTCCCGAGGCTTCCCAGCCCGCCCAGCCCGCTCCCGCTGAGAAGGTCGAAGTGACCATGATCGCTGCCCAGTACGGCAACGAGACCGCCGCCTGGTGGGCTGACTTCGTTAAGAAGTTCAACGCCGCCAACGAGAACATCAACCTGACCGTCGATGTCGTTTCCTGGAACGACATCTACACCGTCGTCAACACTCGCATCGCCAACGGCCAGCAGCCCGACCTGCTGAACATCGACGGCTTCGCCGACTATCAGGCCGACGACCTGCTGCTGCCCGCTTCCGAGTGGGTTTCCGAGGAGACTTACGCCAAGTTCTTCGACTCCTTCCTGGCTGAGTCCGTCGTCGACGACACCGTTTGGGCTGTCCCCGATCTGGCTTCCGCCCGCGCTCTGTACTACAACGCTGACATCCTGGCCGCTGCCGGCTGCGAAGTTCCCACCACCTGGGCTGAGCTGAAGGATGTCTGCGCCAAGATCAAGGCTTCCAACCCCGATGTCTACCCCTGGGGCGTTGACATGACCACCGACGAGGGCCAGGCTTGCTTCGCTTACTATGCCTGGAACAACGGCGGCGGCTTCACCGACGCTGAGGGCAACTGGGTTCTGGACTCCGCCGAGAACGTTGAGGCTGTTGAGTTCATCGTTTCCATGATCAAGGAAGGCCTGACCAACACCGACCCCACCACCGAGACCCGTTACGACCTGCAGGAGATGTTTGCTTCCGGTAAGGTCGCCATGATGATCGGCCCCAACCAGATCTCCAAGTACTGCGAGCAGAACGGCGGCATCAACTATGGTGTTGCTTCCCTGCCCACCAACGGCGATAAGGCCGGCGCTTCCGTCGGTGTTATGGACCGTATCATGTGCTTCGACAACGACTACTCCGACGCCGAGCTGGCTGCCGTTACCGCCGTTGTTGACGCTTTCTACGACGACGAGCCCTATGCTGAGTGGGTTCTGATGGAGGACTTCCTGCCCGCCACTTCCACCGGCAACGAGCTGTGCGCTCAGGCCGACCCCGGCATGGCTGCCTGGATCGACGTTATCGGTTCCGCTAAGTTCTACCCCGCCGCCAAGGCTGAGTGGATGGATGTTAAGCTGGGCGTCATCGATGCACAGCAGCGCGTCCTGCTGGGCGAGGATGCTCAGACCGTTCTGAGCGAGCTGCAGGCTGAGATCGCCGGCTAATTTCCTGCGCCTAACCTCTGACAGCATAAGCTAACGAAGCGGGCCGGGTCGTAAGGCCCGGCCCGCTTTTGATTGCCGCCACCTTCAAAATCCGGTGGGCGGACTCTCGCCGCATTTTGAACGCGGCGGCAACCGCGGAAAGTAAACAGGAGAGAGGTTTCTGACCGCAGAACTTTAGGAGGTATACTCGTGAACAAAAATAAAAGATTGGGCCGGACATTAGAGCCCTATGTCTGGATCGCTCCCAGCATTATCCTGATGTCCATCTTCATTATCATCCCCATTTTCTATGTGTTCAAGATGTCCGTGAGCAAGATCACCAAGGCCGGTCTGATGAAGGGCTTTATCGGGTTTGAGAACTTCGAGAAGGTT
>JAZQVX010000014.1:0-12420 GCA_045632045.1 Lawsonibacter sp. | reverse complement strand
ACCCGGATGCGCAGGCTGGAGGTGTTGATGCAGGGGTGACAGCCAACCCACTCATCCTGCAAAATTTCCTCGTCCACCAGCAGCTGTACCTTCTTCTCGTGGTCGTTCATCAGACCCAGCACGGACACGGAGCCGGGGGTGATGTCCAGATACTTTTCCATGTCCTCAGCACCTGCGAAGGACAGGCGGCTGGAGCCGATCTGGTGGGACAGCTCCTTGGTCTTGAATACCTTGTCGCCGGGGATCATGAGCAGATAGAAGTCGGTCTTCTGGCGGGTGCACAGGAACAGATTTTTGCAGATGGTGGCTCCCAGCACGGCGTCGATTTCGGCGCAGACCTCGATGGTGTTGGCCTCATAGTGGTCGACCCGGTGATATTCCACACTCAGCTTGTCCAGCATATCGTAACAGCGGATTTCTTTTTCCAGACGCCCGGCGCAGTCGGCGGGGCGGCCCTTTTCCAGATTCATGGGCTCTCTCTCCTTGAGTTTGGTATGATGCCCGATTATAACAGATTCTTTCCGCCGTTGCAAATTTCTTCCCCGCATTTTATAATGTCCACAGAACTGTTTTGGGAGGTTCAGGAGATGAAACTCGTCGCGCCCGATTATTATAAAGACTTCACCTGCATCGCCGACCGATGCAGACACAGCTGCTGCATCGGCTGGGAAATTGATATTGATGAGGACTCCCTGTCCCGGTTTGAGTCGCTGGAGGGGGAATACGGCCCTGTTCTGCGCAGCCGCATCGACTATGAGGGGGAGGTGCCCCACTTCAGGCTCGGGGCGGGGGAGCGCTGCCCCTTCCTGCAGGAAAACGGACTGTGCGAGATGATCTTGACCCTGGGTGAGGATTCCCTGTGCCAGATCTGTACCGACCACCCCCGGTACCGAAACTACTTGACAGACCGTACAGAGATTGGGCTCGGGCTGTGCTGTGAGGCGGCGGGAGAACTCCTCCTCGGCCGCACCGACCCTGTGAAGCTGACGGTGCTGGAGGACGACGGCGTTCCCGATGAGCCCGATCCCGAGGAGGAAACTTTGCTCTCGTTCCGGGACATGCTCTTCTCCATTATGCAGGATCGTGACTGCACTTTGGAGGAGCGGCTGGAGGAGCTGCTTGCCACCTGCGGCGCCGCCCTGCCGGAAGGGGGCGTTGCCCAGTGGGCAAAATTTCTGCTGACCCTGGAGCGGCTGGACGAGGGCTGGACGCAGAAGCTCACCGCCCTGACACAGGATGCCCCTCTGCCCGCGGGGACACCGTGGGACATTCCCTTGGAACAGGTGGGGGTGTACTTCCTGTACCGCCATCTGCCCGCCGCGCTGGATGATGGAGATGTGTCCTCCAAGGCGGCCTTCGCCGCGCTGAGCGTGAAACTGCTCTGGGCGCTGTTCGTCCGGGAGGGGGGAAGTACCCTGTCCGAACTGGTGGAGCTGGCCCGGATGTACTCGGGTGAGATCGAATATTCCGAGGAAAATCTGCAGGCGGTCTTTGACTGGCTTGCTGAATAAGACAAAACGGAGCCGACGGTGGTCGGCTCCGTTTTCGTTTAATAGATGCTGTGTCGGCGCTGGTTCACTTCCCGGAAAAGAAGCCGGGGGCCGTGCATGACGAGGACGACGGCGGCGATGAGGACGGGCAGTCCCAGCAGATGGTTGCCCCACATCTGCTCGAAGATATACAGGGGATTGCCGGGGGCGGCGTACATAAGGAACATGAAATTTGTGTCGAGGAAGAGATTGCAGATCATGCCGGGGATGCCCAGCACTGCCATGAGGAGCAGACACTTGGGGACATACCGCCCGCTGGGGCGAATCTCACCGGCGAAGGTGAGCATCACGGGATAGGCCACCAGCAGAGCATGGACGGTGAAGGAGTGGATGTGCATCAGATTGGGGAAGGGAAGTGGAGTCCAGTTGGGGAAGAGCAGGGCAGACAGGGCGCCGGGGATGCACACGGTATAGAGAAAATTGTCGGTGAGCCTGGTGGGTCTGATACAGTGCAGGGCGATGAGGAAAATGTTCACGCTGCACAGATGGAAGGGAAGGTACTCGGGCAGCCAGTGGTGGCCCACGGTGAGGATGGCGTATTTGAACAGCTCGTCAGCCACGAGGGCGACGGCAAAGATGATGCGCATTTTCTCACGCTGGGTGGAGCGGAGATTGCGGTATACCATGCAGCTCCCCACCACGAAGGCCAGACAAAGGCCCAGCCAGATGAGATGGACAGCACCGAAGAGGGGGAAACCAACCCCTTCCGGGATGGTGTTGGTGGTGTCCAGCAGATATTTCATGGAAAACACTCCCATTTTCGACATTTTTTCCATTATACCTCCGGCCGGCGGGGAGCGTCAACCTTGAAATGGGGGCGGCGGTGGTGTATCATGGAGGAAAGAAAAGGGGCGTGAAGGCATGAATTGCAAAGAAAAACTGGTTCGGGCGGGCAGGGAGATGCTCGGTCGGGGGCTGACGGTGGAAACATTCGGAAATCTCTCCATCCGTGACCCGGAAACGGGGCTTGTGTATCTGACGCCCTCCGCCATGGCATACCACACCATTACCGAGGAGGATGTGGTGGTGGTGGACATGGAGGGGAATCTTGTGGAAGGGCACCGCAAGCCCACCATTGAGAAGGAAGTCCATCTGAGTCTGTACCGCGCCCATCCTGAGGTCAACGCCATCATCCACACCCACCCCATCCACTCTCAGGTCTTCGCCGTTCTGCGCCGTCCCATCCCTCCTGTCATGGACGAAGCGGCGCAGGTGCTGGGCGGAACGGTAAAGGTGGCGGAGTACGCTCTCCCCGGAACAGAAGCGCTGGCGCAGTCGGTCTGTGCCGCCATGGAAGGGCGGGTGCGTGCCTGCCTCATGGCAAACCACGGCGCCGTCTGTGTGGGCGCTACCATGGAGCAGGCCTTCAAGGTCTGCACCGTGCTGGAAATGACCGCCGAGGTCTATCGTCTTGCCCTGAGCGTGGGGGAGCCTGTGGTGCTGCCCGATGAACTGGTGGACGAGATGTGGGACTTTGCCAACAACCGCTATGGGAAGTGAGGGAGCATCATGCAGCTGGAAAATGTAAAACTGGGCAGTGACGGCGCGAGCGTGGTCATCCTCGACCAGACCCTCCTGCCCAATGAGGAGAAATATATCACCCTGACCACACCGGAGGAGTGCTGGGAGGCCATCCACTCCCTGAGAGTGCGCGGCGCCCCTGCCATCGGCATCTTCGCCGGATATGCCGTCTATGTCCTCGCTCGGCAGTACAGGGATTTGGAATACGATGCCTTCCGGGCGAAATTCCGGGAACTGAAGGAATATCTCAATTCCTCCCGCCCCACCGCTGTCAACCTGAGCTGGGCGCTGGAGCGGATGGAGCAGGTCGTCCTGAGCAGAGCGGGGGAGTCTGTGCCCGACATCCTCGCCGCGCTGGAGGGGGAGTGTGTCGCCATCCACCGGGAGGACATGGAGATGTGCCTTAAAATCTCCGAGTACGGCCTGTCCCTGCTGAAGGAGGGGGACGGTATCCTGACCCACTGCAACGCAGGGCCCATCGCCACCTCCCGCTACGGCACCGCCATCGGCCCCATGCTGCTGGGCGCGGAGCGGGGAATGGCGTTCAAAGTGTTTGCTGACGAAACACGGCCCCTGCTTCAGGGGGCAAGACTGACCTCCTATGAGCTGCACAAGGGGGGTGTGGATGTCACCCTCATTTGCGACAACATGGCATCCATCGTGATGAAGAATGGCTGGGTGCAGATGTGTTTTGTGGGCTGTGACCGCATCGCCGCCAACGGCGACTTTGCAAACAAGATCGGCACCTCCGGGGTGGCCATTCTGGCAAAGCACTACGGCATTCCGTTCTATACCCTCGGTCCTACCTCCACCATCGACATGAACTGCCCCGACGGCGACCATATCCCCATTGAGGAGCGTGACCCTGCCGAGATTCGGGAGAAATTCTATGAAAAGCCCATGGCGCTGCCTGAGATCAAGTGCTACAACCCCGCCTTTGATGTCACCGACCACACCCTGCTCACCGGTATCATCACCGAGAAAGGCATCTGTTACCCGCCCTTTACCGAAAGTCTGAAAAAGCTGTTTGAATAAAAAAGTGCGCCCATATTGGGGCGCACTTTTTGCGTTTAGAATTCCATATGCTTGCCCAGAAAGGCGGCGATGGACTGGGCCAGCTTATACTCCACCTCGCCGCTGCCCAATTGTCCGGGATCCCCGGCAAAGACCACGCAGCCCAGCACATCCCCCTCGGAGAGGATGGGGGCCACGGTGTCGAGGAAATATTTGTTCTCCACCTCGCCGGTCAGAGGGAGCAGGGAGGAGCCGGATTTGTACTGATAAATGCTCCGCTCATCCATGAGCCGCTCCAGATCGGGGGAGATGGGCTTCTCCAGCAGCTCCCTCCGGGGGACACCGGACAGAGCGATGCAGCTGTCACGGTCGGTGATGATGGTCAGCCGCCCGGTGGAGCGGTGCATGGAGTCGCACAGCATCCCGGCGAAATCCGCCATCCCCTCCATCAGGGAGTATTTGCGGAAGATGACGCCGCCCTCCTTGTCGGTGAATATTTCCAGTGGGTCACCCTCCCGAATCCGCATGGTGCGGCGGATCGCCTTGGGAATGACCACTCGTCCAAGATCGTCAATTCTACGGACAATTCCGGTTGCTTTCATAGTTTTCAAAACCTTTCAGTTCAGGTGTGATTTTGCTCTGGAGGTATTATCTGCAATGGGGGAGAGGTTATGCTGGAAAAATGCGGGGGTAATCATATACAGGATAATCTTTCGAATTGCGATCAATTGGGCAGCCTGAAGGAACAATCTGCCTGAAGATCCCGAGGTATATTCATTGCCTGGGCGTTGTCGTTTCTCCAAAATCACAACGGGAAAATTGTTGTTTTCTGAGCCAAAAGAGGATAAAATAGAGGTAGTAGAAAGTTGCGCGGAGCAACAAAAAAGGAGTGTGACAATATGAACGAAAAGAACCTTATGGTAGCTGACGGTAATGAAGCGGCGGCGTATGTGGCGTATGCCTTTTCGGAAGTCGCAGCCATTTATCCTATTACGCCCTCCTCGCCAATGGCGGAGAAAACAGATGAGTGGTCTGCCAACGGGCGGAAAAATCTGTTTACTCAGCCGGTCAATCTGGTGGAGATGCAGTCGGAGGCAGGCGCCATCGGTGCCGTCCACGGCGCGCTGGAGTCCGGCTCCCTGTCCACCACCTTTACCTCTTCTCAGGGTCTGATGCTGATGATCCCGGTCATGCACCGAATCAGCGGCACCCGTCAGCCGGCGGTCATTCATGTGGCGTCCAGAACGGTGGGCACCCACGCCATGTCCATTTTCGGCGACCATAGCGATGTTATGAACTTCCGCCAGACCGGCTTTGCCATGCTGTCCACCGGCAGTGTGCAGGAGGTCATGGATTTGGCCGGTGTGGCCCATCTGGCCGCCATCAAAAGCCGCATTCCCTTCCTGCATTTCTTTGACGGATTCCGCACCTCCCACGAGATCCAGAAGATCCGGGCCATCCCGTACGGAGCCTTCGGGAAGATTCTGGACTGGGGCGCGGTGCGCGCGTTCCGGGAATCCGCACTGAATCCCTATCATCCCTCTCTGCGCAATACGGTTCAGAATCCCGATGTATACTTCCAGTTCCGGGAGGCCAATAACCGCTTCTATGACGAGCTGCCTCAGGTCGTGGAGGACTACATGGCGCAGATCAACGCCATCACCGGAGAGGACTATCATCTCTTCAACTACTACGGCGCCCCCGATGCAGAGCGGGTGATCGTGGCCATGGGCTCGGTCAGCGGCACCGCCCGGGAGACGGTAGCCTACCTGAACAGCATGGGGGAGAAGGTGGGCTATCTTCAGGTCCATCTGTTCAACCCCTTCTCCGCAGAGCATTTCCGCAAGGCACTGCCCGGGACGGTGAAGAAGATCGCGGTGCTTGACCGCTGCAAGGAGATGGGCGCCGCCGGCGAGCCCCTCTATCTGGCGGTTTGTTCGGCCTATACCAACCGGAAGGATGCTCCCTATATCTGCGGCGGCCGGTACGGCCTGTCTTCCAAGGACACCACTCCGGCTCAGATCAAGGCGGTCTTCGACCATCTGCTGGAAGAAGAGCCTTCCACCGGTTTCAGCGTGGGTATCGAGGACGATGTGACCCACCGCTCTCTGCGCGTAGGCCCCAGCCTGCCCATTCGCTACAAGAAGATGGTCAGCTGTAAGTTCTGGGGTCTGGGCAGCGACGGCACCGTGGGTGCCAACAAGAATTCTATCAAGATCATCGGCAACAACACCGACCTGTATACGCAGGCCTACTTTGAGTACGACACCAAGAAATCCTTCGGCATCACCCGCAGCCACCTGCGCTTTGGCGAGGAGCCCATCCTGTCCTCCTATCTGGTGAAGGATGCCGACTTTGTAGCCTGTCATAACCAGTCCTTCCTGGACAAGTACGATATTCTGTCTGAACTCAAACCCGGCGGCACATTCCTGCTCAACTGCCGCTGGAGCGCGGAGGAACTGGACGAAAAACTGCCTGCGGCGGTGAAGCGGGCGCTGGCAGAAAAACAGGCAAAACTTTACATCATTGACGCCAATGCCATTGCCGACAGACTGGGTCTGGGGGACCATGCCAGCATGGTGCTGCAGTCGGCCTTCTTCCGTCTGGCGGACATCATTCCCATGGAGGAGGCCGCGGCCTACATGAAGAAAGCCGCGGAGAAGTCCTTTGCCAAGAAGGGCGAAGCGGTGGTGCGGATGAATCTGGCCGCCATCGACGAGGGCAGTGCCAGCGTGATCGCCGTGGAGGTCCCCGAGGGGTGGAAGAACTGCGCCGACCTGCCCGAAAGCGCGGCAGATGAACCGGACTTTATCCGCAATATCCTGCGCCCCTGTAATGCCCTGCAGGGCGACGATCTCCCGGTATCCACTTTCCTGGGCTACGAGGACGGTACCATGCCCCTGGGTACCACCGCCTATGAAAAGCGGGGCATTGCCACCCGTCTGCCCGTGTGGGACCCCGCCGCCTGCGCCCAGTGCAACCGCTGTTCCTTTGTCTGTCCCCACGCCGTGATCCGGCCCTATCTGCTGGATGCGGACGAGGTGGAAAAGGCTCCCGAGGGCTTTGTGAGCGTCCCCGCCAAGGGCGCAAAGGAGTATGCCTTCTCTCTGCAGATCAGTGACATGGACTGTACGGGCTGCGGCAGCTGTGTGGCATCCTGCCCCCTGAGCGGCAAGGCCCTGCGGATGGAGCGGGTGACGCAGGAACTGAAGCTGACCCCCGCGTGGGAGTACGGTCTGACCATTTCGGACAAGGACGCCTTCCTGCCCACCACCGTGAAGGGCAGCCAGTTCAGACAGCCCCTGTGCGAGTTCTCCGGCGCCTGTGCCGGCTGCGGCGAGACACCCTATGCCAAGCTGCTGACCCAGCTCTACGGCGACCGGATGTACTGGGCCAACGCCACTGGCTGTTCTCAGGCCTGGGGCGCGGCGATGCCTTCCATCCCCTATACCGTGGGCAAGCAGGGCAGAGGCCCCGCCTGGAGCAACTCCCTGTTTGAAAACAACGCGGAGTTCTGTCTGGGCATGTATCTGTCCGTCAAGCAGCAGCGCCACAAGGTCAGAGCCTGGGTGGAGGAGCTGCGCGCGCTGGAGCCTGCTCTGGAGGCCCCCATCCGGCACTGGCTGGACACTTTCTCCGATGTATACGCCTCCATGCCCGCCTCGGAGGCGCTGATCGCGGCGCTGAAGCAGACCCCTGCCCCCGGACGAACGGAGGAGCTGAAGATGCTGATCCTGCGCCACCCCGAGCACATGGCCAAGCAGCCTGTCTGGATGTACGGCGGCGACGGCTGGGCATACGATATCGGCTTTGGCGGACTGGACCATGTCATCGCCATGGGAGAGGACATCAATGTTCTGATCGTGGACACCGAGGTCTATTCCAACACCGGCGGCCAGAGCAGTAAGGCAACACCTCTGGGCGCGGTGGCTCAGTTCCAGGCATCGGGCAAGAAGAGCAGTAAAAAGGATCTGGGCAAAATGATGATGGCCTACGGCAACTGCTATGTGGCCAGCGTGGCCATGGGCGCCGATCCCAACCAGCTGCTCAAGGCCATCACCGAGGCCGAGGCCTATCCCGGCCCCTCTGTCATCATTGCCTACGCCCCCTGTATCAACCATGGCATCAAGGCCGGTATGGATCAGGCTCAGGCGGAGATGAAGCGGGCGGTGGATGCCGGCTACTGGACTTTGTACCGCTACAACCCCGCCAATAAGGAGCATCCCTTCACCCTGGACTCCAAGGCACCCACTCTGAGCTATCAGGAGTTTCTGGAGGGCGAGGTGCGCTATGCATCCCTCCACAAGACCTTCCCCGGCAACGCCGGGCAGCTGTTTGCTCAGGCCGAGCAGGAGGCGAAGGAGCGCTACGAGAGCTATCGGAAGATGGCACAGCAGGACTGAACTTCGCTTCGGGAGGAATGGGCATGGATGTCAGAAAAGAATATGAAAAGAAGCTGTGCACCGCCCGGGAAGCGGTGAAGGTGGTGCGCAGCGGTGACTGGATCGACTACGGCTGGAACGCCTGCGCACCGGCGGCGCTGGATGAGGCCCTGGCTGAGCGGTATCAGGAACTGTGGGATGTCAAGGTCCGTGGCGCGGTGCTGATGAAACGGCCGGCAATCCTGTCGGTGCCGGACACTGCGGAGCATTTTATCTGGAACTCCTGGCACATGAGCGGTCTGGAGCGCAAGCTGATCGACGAGGGCATCGCCTACTACATCCCGCTGCGCTACTCCGAACTGCCCCGTTGGTACCGGGAGAATGTGGAGCCCATCCGGGCGGCCATGATTCAGGTGGCCCCCATGGACGAGGAGGGCTATTTCAGCTACGGACTCAATGCCTCCCATCTGGAGGCGCTGTTTGAGCGGGCGGAGATCATCATTCTGGAAGTGAACCACAACTACCCCCGCTGCTATGGCGGTGAGGACACCCGGATCCATATCAGCCGGGTGGACATGGTGGTGGAGGGGGAGCATCCCCTGCTCAACCAACTGCCCGCCGCGGCACCCAGTCAGGTGGATCAGGCGGTCGCCGATCTGATCGTCTCTCAGATTCCCAACGGCGCCTGTTTGCAGTTGGGAATCGGCGGAATGCCAAACGCGGTAGGTTCTCTGATCGCCCGCTCTGATCTGAAGGATCTGGGTGTGCATACCGAGATGTATGTGGACGCCTTCGTTGAGATGGCCCAGGCGGGCAAAATCAACGGCAGTAAAAAGGCCATTGATAAGGGACTGCAGGTCTATGCCTTCGGTGCCGGAACCCAGAAGCTGTATGAGTATCTCCACGAAAATCCACAGTGCAGAGCCTGTAATGTGGGATACACCAACGATGCCAGAACCATTGCGCAGATTGACAATTTCATTTCCATCAATAATGCCGTGGATGTGGATCTGTACGGTCAGGTCAATGCCGAAAGTTCCGGAGTCCGTCACATCAGCGGCGCGGGCGGACAGCAGGACTTCGTGTTGGGCGCCTATCTGTCCAACGGCGGCAAGAGCTTTATCTGCTGCGCCTCCACCATGAAGGATAAAAACGGTGTGCTCCACAGCCGGATCCGTCCCACTCTGCGGGAGGGTTCCGTGGTCACCGACACCCGCACCAATGTGCACTGGCTGGTGACGGAGTACGGTATGGTCAATCTGAAGGGAGCCTCGGTCTGGGAGCGCGCGGAGCGGATCATCTCCGTTGCCCATCCGGACTTCCGGGAGGAACTGATCCGGGAAGCGGAGCGTATGAAGATCTGGCGAAGATCCTCGAAGATTTAAAAAATTTCGATTGAATATGTAAAAAGACCTTGCCCAACGCATTTTGCGTCGGGCAAGGTCTTTTTTTGATCCATAATGATGGGGCTGAATATGCAAACCACTTGCAATTTTGCGCTATATATTGTAAAATAAACAGAAGTGTCTTTTACTTTAGACCGATTCTGATACAAGGCGGTGACATCCTGCCATGAGCATGACAGCCATCCGGGTGGTAGAGCCCGGTTCTCCCGCCCACAAAGCGGGCGTTCAGGTGGGGGAGGTCCTCACCCATGTCAACGGCAAGCCCATTGTGGATGTTCTTGACTATAAATTTTACAGCTACGATCCCAGGCTGGAGCTGACCCTCCGCGCCCCTGACAACAGCTTCCGCACCGTCAATGTGCGCAAGCATGAGGGGCAGGATCTGGGACTGGAGTTCGAAACTTACCTTATGGACAGAGCCCGCTCCTGTGCCAACAACTGCATCTTCTGCTTCGTGGATCAGATGCCCCCCGGTATGCGCCAGTCCCTGTACTTCAAGGACGATGATGCCCGTCTGTCCTTCCTCATGGGCAACTACCTCACGCTGACCAACCTCTCCGAGCGCGAGGTACAGCGCATCATTGACCTGCGCATTTCTCCCATCAATGTTTCCGTCCATACCACCGACCCGGAGCTGCGTGTGGAGATGCTGAAAAACAAGCGGGCAGGGGAGAGCATTGATGTCATGCGCCGCTTTGCACAGCACAACATCACCATGAACTGCCAGATCGTTTCCTGTCCCGGCATCAACGACGGTGCCGCTCTGGATCGAACCCTGAATGATCTGGCGGAGATGTTCCCCGCGGTCAACAGCATTTCCGTGGTGCCCGTGGGTGTCACCAAATACCGGGAGGGACTGTATCCTCTGCGCCCCTACACCGGGGAGGAGGCCGCCGCCCTTGTGGATCAGGTGGAGGCCTTTGCCCGGAAGCATCTGGAGCAGCAGGGCACCCGACTGGTCTGGTGTTCCGACGAGTTCTATCTGCTGGCCGGCCGTGAGCTGCCCGAGGAGGACTACTTCGAGGAATTCACCCAGCTGGACAACGGCGTGGGTATGCTCCGCCTGCTCAGCGAGGAGTTCCGCCGCGGGCTTGACCTGATGGAGCCCGAGGAGATGGAGGGTACCACCCCCTTCCTCATTGCCACCGGCGTATCCGCCGCCCCCTTCCTTGCCAAACTGGTTGATATGGCAAGAGAAAAATGTGGTAAAATAGAAGGGGAGGTTCAGGCCATCCGCAACGACTTCTTCGGTCACACCATCACTGTGGCCGGACTGGTCACCGGCCGTGACCTCATCAACCAGCTCAAGGGCAGAAAGCTGCCCCCCAGACTGCTCATCCCCACCAACATGCTCCGCTCCGGCGAACAGGTCTTTCTGGACGATGTCTCCGTGGCAGATGTGGAGCGTGAGCTGTCCGTCACCGTGACCGCCGTGGGTCAGGACGGATACGAGCTGCTGGATGCCATCTGCGGCATTGAAATTTTCAACTGCGGTGCCATGCCCTCTCAGGGGGACACCGAGTACTATCAGTACAACCCCGGAACGAGATGAGAATGAGCACAATCTCATATCTCTTATCTCATATCTCTTATCTCATATTAAGGAGTTGATTTTATTATGAAGCCCCTTGTTGCGATTGTGGGCCGACCCAATGTGGGCAAGTCCATGCTGTTTAACAAGCTGTGCGGTCAGCGCCTGTCCATCGTGGAGGACACCCCCGGCGTGACCCGCGACCGTCTGTACGCCCAGTGCGAGTGGCGCAACCGTGTGTTCGACATCGTGGATACCGGCGGTATCGAGCCCAGCACCGACAACGAGATCCTGTCCTTCATGCGTGAGCAGGCCGAGATCGCCATCCAGACCGCCACTGTCATCATCTTTGTCTGTGACATCAAGACCGGCATCACCGCCGCCGATCAGGAAGTTGCCAACATGCTCCTGCGCGCCGGCAAGCCCGTGGTTCTGGCCATCAACAAGGCCGACCAGACCGGCCGCGAGAACCCCGATATCTACGAATTCTATAACCTGGGTCTGGGCGATCCCATCGGTGTCTCCGCCCTCCATGGCCACGGCACCGGCGATCTGCTGGATGCCTGCTTCGAGTACTTCCCCGAGGAGGAAGAGGAGGACGAGGAGGAGGACGACCGCATCAAGGTCGCTCTCATCGGCAAGCCCAATGTGGGCAAGTCCTCTCTGGTCAACCGCATTCTGGGTGTGGAGCGCGTCATCGTTTCCGATGTGGCCGGCACCACCCGCGACGCCGTTGACAGCGAGTTTGAAAACGAACACGGCAAGTATGTCTTCATCGACACCGCCGGTATGCGCAAGAAATCCAAGGTGGACGACCGGGTGGAGAAGTTCTCCGTCCTGCGCTCCACCATGGCCATTGAGCGCGCCGATGTCTGCCTCATCATGATCGACGCCCAGGAAGGCGTCACCGAGCAGGACACCAAGGTTGCCGGTCTGGCTCACGAAGCCGGTAAGGCCTGCATCATCGTGGTCAACAAGTGGGATGCCATCGAGAAGGACGGCAAGACCATGGACAA
>JAZQVX010000013.1:0-2387 GCA_045632045.1 Lawsonibacter sp. | reverse complement strand
GATCGCCGCCCTGGGTGACGGCGTTACCGGCTTCCACATCGGCCAGAGAGTCTCCGGCGAGGGCCACATCACCTGCGGCCACTGCCGCAACTGCCACAACGGCGACATCCAGTGGTGCAAGGACACCCAGGGCGTGGGCGTAGACCGCAACGGTGCCTTCGCCGAGTATGTCTGCATCCCCGCACACAATGTCATCATGATCGATGAGAGCCTGCCCGAGGAGGTCGTCTCCTTCTTTGACGCCTTCGGCAACGCCACCCACACCGCTCTGATGTGGAATCTGGTGGGTGAGGACGTCCTCATCACCGGCGCAGGCCCCATCGGCATCATGGCCGCCGGTATCTGCAAGTACGCCGGCGCTCGCCGGGTGGTCATCACCGACCTGAATGACTACCGGCTGGACCTGGCCCGGAAGATGGGCGTGGACGCCGCCGTCAACACCGGCCGGGAGGACCTGCAGGAGGTCATGAAGAACCTGCACATCGTGGAGGGCTTCGACGTGGGTCTGGAGATGTCCGGCAACGGCCGGGCCTTCAGCCAGATGCTGTCCGTCATGCGCACCGGCGGCAAGATCAGCCTGCTGGGCCTGGGCGACAAGCCCATCAACGTGGACATGAACTACATCATCGGCAAGGGTCTGACCCTCCAGGGCATCTACGGCCGCAAGATGGACAACTGGCACCAGATGAGCTACATGGTCCAGGGCGGTCTGGATATGTCCAAGGTCATCACCCACCGCTTCCACTACACCGAGTTCCAGAAGGGCTTCGACGCCATGATCTCCGGCATGTCCGGCAAGGTGGTCCTGGACTGGACCAAGTAAGCTCCGTAACCCGTTATTGGAGGAAGTATCCATGTATAATCAGAGCTATGCCTCCCAGCCCGGAATTCCCAATCCGTTGATCAGAGAACGGGAACCCAGCGAAAATTCCTGGCTGACCACATGGGCATCCATACCTTCTTTCCGCTATAAGACTCTGGCGGAACTGGCGCTGCCTGAACAATGGTACTACGGAGCCACGCCCCCCGATGGGGACGAATACCCCATCCTCAAAAACTACCTGCTGTACACCTTCAAGCGGCTTTGTGCCGAAGGCAAGGTGATGATCAGCATCGACCGGGAGCGCAACGAGGAATACGCCGCTTTCAACACCGGTCTGGTGGACAGAAAGTATGAGTGCATCTATGCACTGTTCAAGGAGACCACCAGATATCCCAACTGCTATTGGTATCTGGTAGACTTCGTCGTAGCCGGTGAGGATGCCGGAAAGACCCTGAACCGGCTGTTCAACCCCCTGCCTGCCAGAGCAGATTACTTTGAGAGCCGCATCGAGAATATGCTGTTCGACGGCACCACCGGTCCTCTGATCTGCGATTACACCCACATCATCACCGAGCGGACGATCAGGCTCCCCCAGGATTTTCTGGAAGATAATTGTCCCGGCGATATGCTGAACATAAACGGCATGACCTTGTCTGACGCCTATGATCATAGCGATCCCTCTGTTCGGCACGAGTATTTTCATAAGCTCGGTCTTGCGATCAAAGGCAATTCCCGAATTTTCAACCGCCTGAAACATCGGTTGAACGATGCGGTTGAGTTGGCTAAAAAACGGGCCGCATGGAACTACAAGACCGCCATCCCCACATACTACCCCAAGCATAATGCCGGCTCTCTGCTATTACCTCTGGCACTGGCCGATGAAGAACACATCGATCTGGCTCTTGTCGTAATCCGGAATCCCTCCGGTTCTTACCAGGGCGAGACCATCCTCCCCCTGGATCTTGCTTACAGCAACAGCAGACTGGTATCCCGTCCTGACAGTGATTGGCTGAGAACGGAGTCCATCACCATCAGCGATGAGAATGACGAAGAAGATTGATTCGTCAATCATACAAAATCAGGAGGCTTATTTATGAAATCCGCACTCACTGCAATCAACGCCGAACTCGATTCCATCCGCGCTGCCGGTACCTGGCGCGAGGAGCGCATCATCACCACGCCTCAGTATTCCCGCATTGATACTACCGCCAAGAAGGGCGTTGTCAACTTCTGTGCTAACAATTATCTGGGCCTGTCTGCGCATCCCGAGCTGATTAAGGCTGCCAAGGAAAGCTACGATCGCTGGGGATTCGGCCTTTCCTCCGTGCGCTTTATTTGCGGTACGCAGGAGATTCATAAGCAGCTGGAAAAGAAGATTTCCGGCTTTGTCGGCATGGATGATGCGATTCTGTACTCTTCCTGCTTTGACGCCAACGGCGGCCTTTTCGAAACTCTGCTGAGCGCCGAGGACGCTATTATCTCCGACGAACTGAACCATGCTTCCATCATCGACGGTGTGCGTCTGTGCAAGGCAAAGCGCTACCGCTACCTGAACAACAAAAGT
>JAZQVX010000012.1:0-9250 GCA_045632045.1 Lawsonibacter sp. | reverse complement strand
AGGATCATATCCTTCACCTTCATCAGGCGAATGGTGTTGGAGCGCTCGTTCTCGTCCAGCTTCATGGTGATATACTTGATGCTTGCCTGCATCTGGGGGATCTTGACATACTCCAGCGCGTTGACACGGCGGCGGGTCTTTTCGATCTCCTCTGCCAGCAGCTGAACGGTCTTTTCCATTTCAGCCAGCCGCAGCATATCCTCAAAGACGCCGGAGAGGTTGTCCACTGCGTCGTCCAGCTCGCCGCTGGTCTGGGCAAAGCCATAGGGATATGCCCCCTGCTGCCCGGTGGTCTTGAAGGAATACCGGGGCACATCCACCGACATGATGTTCTGGAAGGACATGTCCAGCTCCACGCTCCGGGTGGGATAGATCAGGGACTGCTCCAGCATCTCGGGGGACATGATGGCAGAGGCCACGGTGAAAGAGCGGTGGGCCTGAATGAGGCCGTGCTCCACACGCTTGCGCAGTTCTCGGTTTTCCCGCACCACATCCATAAACTGCTTCATCAGCTCGTCGCGCTTGTCCTTGAGCAGCTTATGGCCCCGCTGTGCGGTCTTGAGGCGACCCTTCAGCCGGGTCAGCTCCATGCGGGTAGGATTGATGGTGGTACCTGGCATTTCAGTCCCCCCTTAATCCTTCTTGGGCAGGTATTTGTCGATATACTCGGGCTTGATTCGCTTCAGCTCGCCCCGGGGCAGGATGCTCAGCAGCTCCCAGCCCAGATCCAGTGTCTCCTGAATGGTACGGTTCTCCTCGTTGCCCTGAGAAACATAGCGCTTCTCAAATTCGTCGGCGAACTTGGCGTACAGCAGATCCACGGGGGACAGTGCGGCCTCGCCCAGAATGGACATCAGCTCCTTGTTCTCCTTGCCGGTGGCGTAGGCGGCGAAGAGCTGGTTCATGGTGCCGGAGTGATCCTCACGGGTCTTGCCCGCGCCGGTACCCTTGTCCTTCAGACGGGACAGGGAGGGCAGAACATCCACAGGGGGATTGACGCCGCGGCGGAACAGCTCGCGGGAGAGGATGATCTGACCCTCGGTGATATAGCCGGTCAGGTCGGGGATGGGGTGGGTCTTGTCGTCCTCGGGCATGGTGAGGATGGGGATCATGGTGATGGAGCCGGGCTTGCCCACCTGACGGCCGGCGCGCTCATACATGGTGGCCAGGTCGGTATACAGATAACCGGGATAGCCACGGCGGCCGGGGACCTCTTTCTTGGCGGCGGAGATCTCACGCAGGGCCTCGGCGTAGTTGGTGATGTCGGTCAGGATGACCAGAACATGCATGCCCTTGTCGAAGGCCAGATACTCCGCGGCGGTCAGGGCCATGCGGGGGGTGGCGATACGCTCGACGGCAGGGTCGTTTGCCAGGTTGGTAAACAGCACGGTGCGGTCGATGGCGCCGGTGCGCTTAAACTCGCTGACGAAGAACTCGGATTCCTCGAAGGTGATACCGATGGCGGCGAAAACGACCGCGAAATTAGAGGCACCGTCAAGGACTTTTGCCTGTCGGGCGATCTGTGCGGCCAGAGCGGCGTGGGGCAGACCGGAGCCGGAGAAGATGGGCAGCTTCTGACCACGGACGAGGGTGTTCAGACCGTCAATGGAGGACACGCCGGTCTGGATGAACTCGTTGGGGTAGTCGCGGGCGGCGGGGTTCATGGCCAGACCGTTGATGTCACGGTACTCCTCGGCCAGAATGGCGGGGCCGCCGTCGATGGGCTGACCCATGCCGTTGAACACGCGGCCCAGCATATCGTCGGAAACAGCCAGCTGCAGGGGGTGACCCAGGAAGCGGATCTTGGAATTTTTCAGATTGATACCGGCGGAGCTTTCAAACAGCTGCACCACAGCCTTGTCGCCGTTGACCTCCAGCACCTTACAGCGGCGCACGGAGCCGTCGGCCATTTCGATCTCGGCCAGCTCGTCAAAGGTGACGCCCTGAACCTTGTCCACCACCATCAGAGGGCCGGAGATCTCCTGAATGGTCTTATACTCACGAATCAAAATGCGTCTCCTCCTTTCTCTGCGATGGCGTTGATCTGATCCTCCATGTCCTCCACCAGCTTGGCATAGGCGGCCTTGTACTCGTCGGCGGGGACGGTCTTGGCGCGGCCGATGCCCTCACGGGCGGGAATGGCAAACAGATCGTTGATGGAACCGCCACGCTCTGCGGCGGCGCGGCACTGCTGGTCGTACTTATAGATCATCTCCAGCATGCGGCACTGGCGGTCATACTCGGAATAGGAATCAATGTCCACGAAGGAGTTCTGCTGCAGGAAGTCCTCGCGGATCATCTTGGCCACCTCGAGGGTGATCTGGTCCCGGGCGGACAGGGAGTCCTTACCGACCAGCTGCACGATCTCGTTCAGGCTGGCCTCCTCCTGCAGGACGGCCATGGCCCACTCACGGTTCTTCAGGAAGTCCTTGCCCAGATTCTCGTCATACCAGCCCTTCAGGGAGTCGAGATACAGGGAGTAGGAGTTCAGCCAGTTGATGGCGGGGAAGTGACGGCGGTAAGCCAGAGAGGCGTCCAGTGCCCAGAACACCTTGACGATGCGCATGGTGGCCTGAGAAACAGGCTCGGACAGGTCGCCGCCGGGAGGGGAAACGGCACCGACGGCGGTCAGGGAGCCCCGGCGCTCCTCGCTGCCCAGACAGGCAACGGAGCCGGCGCGCTCATAGAACTGAGCCAGTCGGGAGGACAGGTAAGCGGGATAGCCCTCCTCACCGGGCATCTCTTCCAGTCGGCCGGACATCTCACGCAGAGCCTCGGCCCAGCGGGAGGTGGAGTCGGCGATGACGGCCACGGCGTAGCCCATGTCGCGGAAGTACTCGGCGATGGTGATACCGGTGTAGATGGAGGCCTCACGGGCGGCAACGGGCATATCGGAGGTGTTGGCGATCAGCACGGTGCGCTTCATCAGAGATTCGCCGGTGCGGGGGTCGATCAGCTCGGGGAACTCACGCAGAACATCGGTCATCTCGTTGCCGCGCTCGCCGCAGCCGATATAGACCACCAGATCCACATCGGACCACTTGGCCAGTGCGTGCTGCATGACGGTCTTACCGGAACCGAAGGGTCCGGGGATGGCTGCGGTACCGCCCTTGGCCACGGGGAAGAAGGTATCCACGATACGCTGGCCGGACTGCAGGGGCACCACAGGGGGATATTTATGCTTGTAGGGGCGGCCCACACGGACGGGCCACTTCTGGGTCATGGTCAGATCCACCTTGTCGCCGTTGTCCAGCTGCAGCACGGCCACCGTTTCGGTAACGGTGAAGGAGCCGCCCTGAATGGACACCAGCTTGCCCTTCATCTTGGGGGGGATCATGATTTTATGGAGGATGGAGGGAGTTTCCTGAACGGTACCGATCACATCGCCGCCCACCAGCACATCGCCGGGCTTGGCCACGGGAACGAACTCCCACTTCTTCTCACGGTCAAGGGCAGGCACTTCCACGCCGCGGGGCAGGTTGCTGCTGCCGGTCTTTTTGACGATCTCCTCCAGAGGGCGCTGGATGCCGTCGTAAATATTCTCGATCAGGCCGGGGCCCAGTTCCACACTCAGGGGGGAGCCGGTGGTCACGACTTCTGCGCCGGGACCAAGACCGGAAGTTTCCTCATAGACCTGAATGGAGGCGGCGCCGCCGGACATGTTCAGGATCTCACCGATCAGACGCTGTTCGCCGACGCGAACCACATCTGCCATATTGGCCTCCTCCATGCCGGTGGCGACCACCAGAGGGCCGGAGACCTTAACGATTTTTCCCATAGGACAAACCTTCTTTCAATGCAGAATGCAGAATGCAGGAATGCAGAATGTTGTCCTGATATCCAGACAATCTGAAATCACAAAATGTCGGCGCCGACGGCGCGTTCAACTGCGGTGGTGATATTGGCCCTGCCGATGCCCAGCGAGCCTTCCTTCCCCGGAATGAGGATGATGGCGGGGGTCAGGGCATCTTTATATCGGGCAATATCCGCGCTGAGCTGGCTGGCCAGCTGCTCGGTCATATAGATGATGGCATAGCTGTCCTTTGCCATGCGGTGAAGCTTCTCTCTGCCCTCTTCGGGGGTGGCGACGGGGCAAACTTCCAGTCCCAGAGCCTTAAAGCCCAGAGTGCTGTCCCGGTCGCCCATGACGGCGATCTTATACATCTCCCCTACCCCCTTAGCAGTAAGTTTCCCGCAGACGCTGGCGGATGATATCTCCGTCCAGCCATGCGCTGCGGCCGGCAAAGATGGTGCGTACGGCGGTCAGTTCCGCCTCCTTGGCATACAGATAGCCGATGACCACTTCCTCCCCGAAGGGGATGCGACGGGCGGCGGCCAGATATGCGGTGATGGCGTCGTCACAGGCCTTTTCAAAGGCGGTCAGAGCGGCCACACCGGGCTTTGCGGCAGTTTCGCCCAGCTTGGCGGCCTCAGCCAGCAGGCCGGTACGGAAGGGTTCGGACAGTTCCCCGCCCCGGGTGCCGAGCATGCTCTTGGGAGAAACATTGCCTCCCTCCAGCAGTACGCCCCGGAGGAACTCCTCGTCCCCGCCCATACGGCAGACCCGGACGAGGGTGCGCAGATTGGCGGCATCCACCATTAGACGGACATAGCCCTGCAGGTACTTGCTGCCCAGACCGTCAGCCAGCTGTGCCATCTCGGCATAATATGCCTTGTCCAGCAGCAGGTCGCACCCCTGAGGGTCCTTGTTGTCCTTGAGGAGGACGGCGGCCTGCTCCATGGCCTTGCGGAAGGTCTCCGAGCACATGCCCATCTGCTCCCGCTGCCAGCCTGCCAGCAGAGCGGCGGGCTCATACCGACCGCCGGTGAGCAGAAGCCGCTCGGGGTCGTCGCCCATGGCCTCCGCTTTCAGGATGGCCTTGGCATTGTGATAATCATATTTCAGGGTAAAGATCTCCAGCAGCCGCCCATCGGGGATGGCGGCCAGCAGCTCCTTGCGGGTCTGCTCCCGCACCTGAGCCAGCACGCTCTCCAGCCCCATGCCGGGGGCATCGGGATAACCGCACTCGGTCAGCACCTTGCGTGCCTCTCCGTCGTCCCGGGCATCAATGATGCGATCCATGCGCTCCCGGGTCAGAAGGCGGTTCTCCATGGCCCGCACGCGGGTGGAGATGGCCAGATAATCGGTATCTCTGCGGTGGGACATAAGATACCTCCTTACTTAAACAGGGTGTTGGCCACTTCCCGTTCCAGCTTCTCGCGCTCCATACGGACCAGAGTTTCGAAGGTGCAGTTGACCTCCACATCCTCGTCGGCCATGATGAAGCCGCCGCGCATGGGACGGGTCTGTTCGCTGAGGGTCAGATGGCCGGTGCCGGTGACAACGGCGGCGGTGGTGTTGACCACCTTGCCCAAAAAGGCGCCCACCTTGTTGTCGGCATAGCTGTCGGGCAGACCGGGGGCGGCCTGCTTGACCAGCATCTCGTTGGCGGCCAGAACCACCTGCTTGCCGATGCGGGCGCGATCCTTCACGGAGAAGATCAGCGCCTCTCTGCCGGTGGAGGAGGCCTCCACGGCCAGAGCGGTGAGCAGAGCCACCAGTTCCTTGTCGGGCAGGGTGCACAGCTTTTCCACGGCCATCTCAAAGGCCTCGCCCACCACTTCCTGCTTGGCAGCCAGCATCAGCTTGCGCTGCTCCATCTGGGCGGCGGACTCCAGCCGCTCCAGTCGCTCGGCGGCGGCCTTCTCCCCTCGGGCGAGGATGGCCTGAACCTCCTGAGCGGCCTGAGCCGCGGTCTGTGCCTCGATCGCGTTGATCTTCTCCTGGGTTTCGGCCTGCAGCTTCTTCACATCGGCCTCGGCGTCAGCGGCGATCTTCGCGGTGATTTTTTCAATTCCATTCATAAGCGTTCCGCCTTTCTGTCAGCCGGAGATCATCAGATCCACAGCAGCATCAGCATGGAAGCCAGCAAAGACAGAATGGCGTAGAACTCGACGATACCGCACAGGATCAGGCCCTTGGACCAGTCGTCGGGCTTCTTGGCCAGGATGTTGATGGAGCCGGCAGCCACGCGGCCCTGTGCGATGGCGGACAGCAGACCGCCCAGAGCCATGGGCATACAGGCGGCGAAATACTGGAAGCCCTCCACCAGGGACAGACCGGCGGCGGAGCCGTCCATCATGCCCATCTGGATCAGAGCGAAGAACCAGACGACCAGACCGTACAGACCCTGAGTACCGGGCAGCAGCTGCAGCACCATGACCTTACCGGACTTGGAGGGATCCTCGCACAGCAGACCGGTACCGGCCTCACCGGCGATACCGGTACCCTTTGCGGAACCAACGCAGGACAGACCAACAGCCAGACCGGAGCCCAGCAGAGCAATAGCCAGACCACCAATGTTTTCCAGGAACATAACGATATCCTCCTTTTATTTCACGATATGATAATATTTACTCTTCATGTCCATGGGACGGAAGGGCTTGCCGCCGTCCTCATAGAATCTGCCAAAATACTCCAGACACTGCAGGCGCATATCATGGACATAGCAGCCCAGCAGGTTCAGGGCAAAGTTCAGCGCGTTGCCCACCATGGAGATGATAAAGAACAAAATGACATTTCCGGTCAGTCCGCCCAGTGTGTTGAACACCTGAGCGATAACGGCACCGGCCAGCATCAGAGCCATCAGACGGGAGTAGGACAGGATGTCACTGAAATAGCCGGTAACATTATTGTACAGAGAACCGCCAATGCCCATCAGCTTGCCCACGATGCCCTTCTTGCCGTAGCCCTGGGTGACGACCAGCAGAAACACCACGGCAATGAGGGCGGCCTTGACCTGACCCAGCGCGATACCGCCGCCCATGAGCAGGAACACCAGATACCAGGCGCCCTCGCTGCACAGCGCGTCCATGACCTCGCCCTTTTTGATCTTGCGGTACATGCTCACGCCCATACCGGTAAAGATCTGGGCCACACCGATGGCCAGAGAGCCGATCAGCACAGCCAGTGCATCGTCCAGAGGGGAGAACAGGGCGGGCAGAGCGGTGAAAGTGGTATCGGGATTGATGATCTTTGCCAGCTGGGGCAGCAGATCACCGAAGAAACCGCCGGTCAGCGCGCCCATGATAAAGGTACTCACGCCGCACAGACCCAGCAGGGGGATCATGTGCCGCATGGTGGCTCCGTCGGGCTTTGCCTTCTTCATAATCACGAAGCTGGCCAGCATCATCAGCAGACCATAGCCCATGTCGGCCATCATAAAGCCGTAGAAGAAGATAAAGAAGGGTGCCATCAGGGGGTTGGGGTCCATGGAGCCGTAGGCGGGCAGAGAGTACATCTCGGTCACCATGTTCAAAGGTCTGGTGAACCAGTTGTTCTTCAGCGCCACGGGCACCTGGGGGTAGTCCTCCTCAGCGGGGTCCTCCGCCTCGGCGGCGGCGGGATAGGCCTCCAGCGCCTTCTCCAGCGCGGGCCAGTCCTCGGCGCTGATCCAGCCCTCGAGGAAAAACACCTGCTCGGTGTCCAGAGAGCGGATTCGGTTGACCTCCCGATCCTCCTGTGTTTCATAACAGTCGGAGAGGATCTGGATGCCGCCCCGCTCCCCACCCATGGTGGACAGCTTGGCCTCGATCTCAGCCAGTTCCTGCTCCAGCAGGGCGATCTCTTCCTTCAGGCGCCGGGTATTCTCGGCGGCAGTGCCTGTCCAGCTGCGCAGACCCACGCGGCTCCAGCCGAACTGCTTCATGGCGTCCAGCAGTTCCGTTTCCAGACTTGCGTGGCAGGCCAGCAGCAGATACTGCCGCTCCCGGTCGGTGGAGATGGTGGTCAGCTCCATCAGATCGGTGATCTCCAGCAGGGTCTTTTCCACCGTTTCAAAGGGTATGGACAGGGACAGCACACCCAGATGGAAGCCCACCAGCGAGGTAGAGCCGCACTCCAGAGGAATGTCCAGCTCCAGCCAGGGGGCCAGAGTCTGGATCTCGTTTTGTTTTTTTGCGATGTCTGCGTGGATGGCCGCCATACGGCGATCCAGCTCATTGATGGCGCCGGCCTGTTCAGCCGCTCCGCCCTGTTGGGCGGCCAGCAGCTGTTCCACAGTCAGTTCCGGTTTTGGCGTAAGCATCCCCTTTTTCTCCGGGGCATACTTCCGCAGCACCGCCAGCGCCCGCTCGGCACCGGAGCGCCCCTCCCGGGCAAGGGACAGGCCCTCCCCCTCCGGGCGCTTGAGCTGACTTTCTTCCTCAGACGGCTCGTCGATCTCCACGCAGCCCATGCGCTGGAGCAATGCAAGCAGTTCATCTCTGTCCTGCTTCATGGCCGCCAGACGCAGACGCTTCATTTTGACAATGGCCATCAGCGATTCACAACCCTTTCTACGATCAGTTGTACAGCCTCGTCCAGGTGGGTGCGTGCGCCCTGCTTGAGCAGTTCACACTCCTCCCCCGCCTGTTCCAGCACACGGGCTGTGGTCTGAGCCGCGCGGGCTTCGGCATCCTGCATCATCCGCCTGACCTTGGCTTCAGCCTCGGCTCTGACCTGCTCCAGCTGCTGCTGGGCGGCGCGCTGGGCAGCGACCAGTTTCTGCTTGCTCTCCGCAGCAGCCTGATCCCGCAGCACCTTGGCCTGAGCCTCACTGCCGGTCACTTTCTCAATGGCATTGATTCCCATATTCGTTTCACCACCTTCATATCAGTTTGCGCTTTGTCGGCGCAGAATTTACACTAAAAAACGAATTCAACAGATAACACTATTGTAGGGCAAAGCGTTAATAAATGCAAGTTGTTTTTTCATCCCTTTTTCGCCGCCCCCCCTCGTTTTTTAAATTTGACCGTCCTTTTTGCTTTCATTTGCAAGGCTCGCCCATTTTTACTGCGCTTTTTCGGTCGTTTTTACCAAGAATTTCTTTCCGTCATTGATTCCCCATTTTTCGTTTTGAAAGTTAAAAGCCGACAACTTGCATAATTACAAGTTGTCGGCTTTCATACCAATTTTATCAGAAGGGCAGCACGGCCTGCTCCCACCGGTTTTCGGGTACCAGCACAGCGGTCTGGGTGACCAGCCGATGCTCCACAACATTCACGCCGGCCTGAGTCAGGATCTCCGCCAGAGGGGCGGTGTTGCCGATCTCGCTCATCCAGATTCGTCCGGCGTACTGCTCCAGCACCACACCGGTCAGACCGGTACGGTCCCCCATCTCAGTCTGTACCACAACAGGATTGGTGCGGACGGACACGGTTACCTCATAGGGCTTTACCGCCCGGGCCAGCTTCTCCAAAAAGGAACCAA
>JAZQVX010000011.1:0-4487 GCA_045632045.1 Lawsonibacter sp. | reverse complement strand
TGCAGAAAACCGGTCAGCTCTTCCACAGTATAGGCACGCCCCTCGTGCAGCTCCTCGCCCCGCTCCCACTGTCCAGACTCCTCGTCCAGACGGAAAATATCCATGAAGTAGGTGCAGATCTTGGAGCGCTTGTTATACTCGGCCCGCCAGACGCAATAGGTGTCCTCTGTCTCGTCCAGGAACACCTGCCCGTCCAGTCCCTCCAGCTTCTCCACGGTATTCACATCAAAGATGAATACGCCGCCTGGCATCATAAACAGATGCACCCGCTGGAAGGCCTTCTGCAGCTTGCGTTTGTCAATGACATAATTGGCGCTGTCCAGACAGCAGACGCAGGCGTCGATGGTACCGTACAGGTCCAGCTTATCCATGCTCTGACACAGGAACATGGGCGGGATATGATCCCCGCCCATGTCTTTTTCCATAGCTTCACTGAGCATCTCGGGGGACAGATCCACACCGATCATCTCATATCCACGCTGCGCCAGTTCATAGGTCAGCGAGCCTGTTCCACAGGCCAGATCCAGCACCGTTTTTCCGGGGATGCCTTTTTTCCGGAAGTGGCTTTCGATATAGTCCGCCCATGCGGCGTAATCCACATCGTAAGTCAACCGGTCATAGCAGCCCGCCAGAAAATCGTAGCTGCTCATACTCTTACTCAGCGTCCTTCAGACGAGGCAGAACGGTACGATAGCCGCCGGCGCCGTACTGCAGGCAGCGGTTGACGCGGCTGATGGTGGCGCTGGAAGCGCCGGTCTGCTCCAGAATCTCGCTGTAGATCATGCCCTTGTCCAGCAGGGTGGCGACCTCGATGCGCTGCTCCATAGCCTTCAGCTCAGAAACGGTGCACAGATCCTCCATAAACTGGCGGCACTCTTCCTCGGTCTTCAGAGTTAGGAAGGCCTTGTAAAGGGTATCGCTGGGCTTCTTATCTACATACTTAGACATGTTGTTCTCCTTTCCCCCGGTATAATCCGACAGGGCACAAAATGATGGCTCTATTTTAACAAACTGATATGAAAAAGTAAATACTTTTCCATGTAAAACTGCCCGAAAAAATTTTTCAAAATTTTTAAAAAAGGGGTTGACTTTTTTTCCAGCTCTGTTATAATAGCCACTGTCCTCAGCGAGAGGGCCACGAACGAAACGAAATAGCGGGATTGTGTAAGGGTAGCACGACAGACTCTGACTCTGTTTGTGAGGGTTCGAATCCTTCTCCCGCTGCCAGAAAACCTGTTTGGTATTTACCAAGCAGGTTTTTCTTTTCCTTGGGAGTGTTATTATGTTTACCAAACTCAAAAAACTTTCCATATTTCTTCTCATTCTCATCCTGAGTCTTTCCCTGATGTCCGGCTGCGCCCGGATCACCGACCGCCTCCCCCCCGAGGCCGCTCAGATCGTGGAACAGCTCCAATCCCTGCCCCACAAGCTGGACGAACTGGCGGAAAAGGCCGATGACTTCTCCGGAGAAGTGACCGACCTGCTGCGCCGTCTGGCCGCGTGGCTGGATTCCCTCACTCAGCCTCCGCCTCCCGAGGTCACAGGATCTTCCACATTTTCCGTCCACTTTGTGGATGTGGGGCAGGCCGACTGCGCCCTGGTTTCCTGCGATGGGCAGTACATGCTCATCGACGGCGGCAATGCCGGGGACTCCGATCTGGTCTATGCCTATTTAAACGAGCAGAATGTGACCCATCTGGACTATCTGGTGGCCACCCATCTCCACGAGGATCACATCGGCGGTCTGTCCTCCGCCCCCTACGCCTCCACCATCGGCACCGCTCTGGCCCCGGAAACATGGGGCACCACCAAGGTCTATAAAAATCTGGTCAAATCCCTGTCCACCCGGGATGTGGAACTCACCATTCCCGAGGCAGGTTCCGAGTTCCTGCTGGGCAGTGCCCGGGTTCGGGTACTGGGCCCCGTGAAGGAGTACTCCGACACCAATAACACCTCTCTGGTACTGGCGGTGGATTACGGACAGACCACCTTCCTCTTCACCGGCGACATGGAGCGGGAAGCCGAACTGGATCTGGTGGAGTCCGGGGTCGATCTCTCCGCCACCGTCCTGAAGGTGGGCCACCATGGCAGTTCCTCCAGCACCTGCTATTCCTTCCTGCGGGAGGTCATGCCCCAATACGCCGTCATCTCCGTGGGAGAGGACAACAGCTACGGACACCCCAACGAAGAAGTCCTCAGCCGCCTGTCCGATGCTGACTCCACCGTCTACCGCACCGACCTCAGCGGCACCATCATCGCCCACAGCGACGGAACTACCGTCACCTTTGAAACAGAACGATAAAAGACCGGGATCTTTCGATCCCGGTCTTTTCACATTTAAATATACTTTGCTGCCAGAGCGCGGAAAGATTCCTCGTTCTGTGCCATCCAGCTGTCGAAGTCCATACCGGCGGCGGCAACGGTCTTGCCCAGTTCCACCATAAAGGCGGGGATCTCCTCGGTGAGGATGGCGCCGATGGGCTCACCCATGCGCTCCCTGCCGGCGGCCTCAGCGCCGCCCAGCATCAGATAGAAGGCGGAACAGGCCTTGCCGTCCACAAACTTGGCGGCACCCTGGAAGCCCAGTCGGCCGATCTGGTGGGTACCACAGCTGGAGGGACAGCCGGACACATGGACGGCGGGCAGAGCGTCGGCAGGCAGGTCAGCCTCCTCCACCGCCTCCAGCATGGCCATCAGCAGACCCTGAGAATCCCGGATGCCGGTGGTGCAGATGGCGCCGCCGATGCAGGCCACACTGCACTGGAACGGAGTCACGGCGCTGTCGGCGGTGACATCCAGAACGGCCTGTGCCTCTTTGGCGGTCAGATTGATGATATACAGCCGGCCCTTGGGGTCAATGCGGCACTCCACATCGGGCATGTCCTTGATGACCTCGTACAGCGCCCGGGGTTTCTCGGGGGGCAGATTGCCGCCCTTGGGCTGGTACCACACGGCATACAGCCCCTTCTGCTTCTGCTCCACCACCCGCTCGTGGGTGATCTCGCCGTCGGCGGCCTTGTCCACCACCACAGGCTCAACGGTCAGCTTGGGGCTGACGGGCAGCTTCTCCGCCAGGGCTTTGGCAAACTCAGCCTTCAGCCCCTCCTCGCCCAGTGTTTCCTGCAGATAGCGGGTACGGGCCTTGGCACGGTTCTCGAAGTTACCAAACTGAGTGAACACGGCGATCATGGCGTCGATATAAGCGGGAACATCCTCGGGCTTGGCGCCCTCGGCCACCTTCACGCCCAGCCGGGGGTTGGGACCCAGACCGCCGGCGCAGTAGACATCGAACAGACCATCCTCCCGGGCGGTGAAGCCCAGATCACGGAAGGTGGCATGAACCACATTGGCGGGACTGTTGGAGAAGCACACCTTCAGCTTGCGGGGCATTTTGACCTCACGCACGATGGTGAGCATATACTCGCCCGCGGCCTCAGCCCAGGGCAGCACATCGAAATACTCACCCTGCTCCACGCCGGACAGAGGGCTGGCCATGGTATTGCGGAGGAAGTCGCCGCCGCCGCCCCGGGTGATGATGTCCACATCAATGGCGCGCTCCATCAGCTCCACCGTGGCCTGATCGGGCAGATTGTGCAGCTGGATGGTCTGGCAGGTGGTCAGCTTCATGCGGTCAATGGCATAGTCCTCCACGCCCTTGGCCACATATTCCAAACGCTCCTTAGTCAAGCGGCCGCCGGCCATGCGCAGACGCAGCATATTGCCGCCGTTGCGCTGGGCATAGCTGCCAAAGCCGCCGGAAAAGCCCTTATAGCTCTTGGCATCCACCTCACCGGCGGCGTAAGCGCGGATCTTATCAGCAAACAGGGCAATATCCTGCCGCATCATATCTCTGATTTCCTGTTTCACGGACGATTCCTCCTCATTTATATTTTTCCGCCTGAAAAAGCGGTTCAAACTCGTTCTTTTTAATTATAGTCTTCCGTTTTTCCGGTGTCAACTATCAGGCAGACAAAACAAAAAACCGAACGCTTTCGCGTTCGGTTTTTTCTGGAGGTACCACCCAGATTTGAACTGGGGAGTGGAGCTTTTGCAGAGCTCTGCCTTACCACTTGGCTATGGTACCAAATTGGAGCAATTTGATGCTCCAAAAAAATGGAGCGAGTGACGAGGCTCGAACTCGCTACCTCCACCTTGGCAAGGTGGCGCTCTACCAGATGAGCTACACTCGCATTTTGTTTCCCTTGCAGATTGCTCTGCAAGGGAATGGTGCCTCCGGTCGGAATCGAACCAACGACACGAGGATTTTCAGTCCTCTGCTCTACCAACTGAGCTACAGAGGCAAATGTGGCGACGCGGAAGGGACTTGAACCCTCGACCTCCGGCGTGACAGGCCGGCGTTCTAACCAACTGAACTACCGCGCCACATCTGTGGTGGGAACAACAGGGCTCGAACCTGTGACCCCATGCTTGTAAGGCACGTGCTCTACCAGCTGAGCTATGCTCCCTCGTCTATCGCTCGGCGCTCG
>JAZQVX010000010.1:0-7907 GCA_045632045.1 Lawsonibacter sp. | reverse complement strand
AGAAGTCCTATCCCAACTTCTGGGAGCATTATCAAGAGTTAGGAGGAGAGCTGGATGTCGTCGTATCTGGGTAAAAATCTCCATATTTCTGTTTTTGGCCAGTCCCACGCGCAGGCCATTGGCGTGACGGTGGACGGTCTGCCCGCGGGAGAGCGCATTGATATGGCACAGCTGCAGGCCTTTTTGGATCGCCGTGCCCCCGGGCGGGATGCCACTGCCACGCCCAGAAAAGAGGCCGATGTGCCGAAGGTCCTGTGCGGTCTGGTGGAGGATGTGACCTGCGGCGCCCCGCTGTGTGCCGTCATCGAGAACACCAATACCCGATCCAAAGACTATGACAAGCTTAGGGATGTGCCCCGGCCCGGTCATGCCGACTATACCGCACAGATCCGCTATGGCGGGTTTCAGGATGTGCGGGGCGGCGGGCATTTCTCCGGCCGCCTGACGGCGCCCCTGTGCATTGCCGGCGGCATTGCCATTCAGATTTTGCAGCGCCGGGGCATCGAAATTGCCGCCCATATCCGCAGTATTGGTGGTGCGGAAGATTGTCCTTTCAATATGATTGGAGAAAGGAAAGAAACTTTACAGAATCTGAAAAATAAGAAGTTTCCTGTTCTGGATGATGGCGCTGAGGAAGCCATGCGGGAAGTCATCATGCAGGCCCGCGCGGAGGGTGACTCCGTGGGCGGCGTGGTGGAGTGCATCGTCACCGGCCTGCCTGTGGGCGTGGGTGATCCCATGTTCGGTGGGGTAGAGGGACGATTGGCCGCGGCTCTGTTCGGCATCCCCGCCGTGAAGGGCGTGGAATTTGGCGCCGGCTTTGGTGCGGCACGGATGCGGGGGTCTGAGAACAACGATCCCTTCGTGGTGGAGAATGGCAGAATCGCCACCACCACCAACCATGCCGGCGGGATCCTCGGCGGCATTACCACCGGGATGCCTGTGGTATTCCGTCTGGCCATCAAGCCCACACCCTCTATTTCCCGGGAACAGGACAGCATCAGCCTGAGCCGGGGAGAGGGAGAAAAGCTGGCGGTGGAAGGCCGCCACGATCCCTGTATCGTGCCCAGAGCCGTCCCCGTGGCGGAGGCCGTCGCGGCACTGGTGCTGCTGGACATGCTGCTGGACGCTCCGGCAGTCTGGAAAGAGGAGGGGTAATATGGGTCGTGATCTGAGTGAACTGCGGGTCGAGATCGACAGCATCGACCGACAGATCGTAGAACTGCTGAAGCAGCGTATGGCCGTGGCCAACGAAGTCGCGGAGTATAAGCGGGAGCGGGATCTCCCGGTGCTGGACTCCGGCCGGGAGCAGGCACTGCTGACCAAAGTGACCGGACAGGCCGGCGAGGAGTTTGCCGGCAGTGTGCGGGAGGTCTATCATGCCATCCTGTCTGCCAGCCGCTCCTACCAGAGCGTGAAACTGGACAGAGAGGCGGAACTCTATCAGAAAGTTTGTGCCGCCCTTGAAAAAACGCCGAAATTATTCCCGCAGACAAGTAAAGTTGCCTGTCAGGGTGTGAAGGGGGCCTACGCCCAGATTGCCTGCAATCGGATGTTCAAAAACCCCGATATCACCTATTGCAGAAGCTTCGAGGATGTGTTCCGGGCGGTGGACAGCGGAGCGTGCCGGTATGGCGTGCTGCCCATCGAGAACAGCACCGCCGGGTCTGTCCATGCGGTCTATGACCTGATGCAGAAATACAATTTCTTCATCGTGCGCTCGGCGCGGATGAAGATCTCCCACAATCTGCTGGCCAGACGGGGCGTAAAGATCGAGGACATCCGGGAGGTTGTTTCCCACGAGCAGGCCATCAGCCAGTGTGCCAACTATCTGGCGGAGCTGGGCGTGAAGGTCACCGTGGTGCGCAATACTGCCGTGGCCGCCCAGATGGTGGCAGAGTCCGAGCGGAACGATCTGGCCGCCCTGTCCTCCCGCTTCTGCGCGGAGCTGTATCGGCTGGATATTCTGCAGGACAGTGTGCAGGACCGGGATAACAACTATACCCGATTCATCTGCATTTCCAAGGAACAGGAGATCTATCCCGGAGCCGACCGAACTTCTCTGATGATGACGGTGCCCCACCGTCCCGGTTCCCTGAACGCTGTGCTGAGCAAGTTTACGGGGCTGGAGATCAATCTCCACAAACTGGAGAGCCGCCCTCTGCCCGGGCGTGAATTTGAGTTTATGTTCTACTTCGATCTGGAGGAGTCCATTTATGCCCCCGAGATGGCGAAGCTGTTCCAGACCCTGGAGGTGGACTGCGAACAGCTGCGCTATCTGGGCAGCTATACCGAGGTGATCTGCTGATGAAGAGCTATAAACTGGGGCTGATCGGGGAGAAGCTGGGACACAGCTTTTCTCCCGCCATCCATACCCGGCTGGGTACCCCGGATTACAGTCTGTTTGAACTCCGTCCCGAGGAACTGGAAGATTTTCTGAAACGCGGGGAATTTGATGGGCTCAATGTGACCATCCCCTATAAAAAGGCGGTCATTCCTTACTGTGCGGAGCTTACCGCCCAGGCAAAACGCATCGGCAGCGTGAATACCATCATTCGCCGGGAGGAGGGCACGCTGTTGGGACACAACACCGATTATGACGGCTTTCTGTATATGATCCGTTCCTCCGGCGTGGAGGTGCGGGGGAAGAAGTGTCTTATTCTGGGTACCGGAGGTGCTTCGCTGACGGTGCGGACGGTGCTGGAAGATCTGGAGGCGGGGGAGATCGTATTCATCTCCCGCACCGGAGAGAACAACTATCAGAATCTGGATCGCCACGCCGATGCCCGGATTATCGTCAACACCACCCCGGTGGGTATGTATCCCCATAACGGAACCGCTCCCTTGGATGTTGGTATGTTCCGTGAATTGGAGGGCGTTTTTGACCTGATCTACAACCCCGCCCGGACGCAGCTTTTGCTGGATGCGGAGAAGATGGGGGTTCCCGGCGTCAACGGACTGGGTATGCTGGTGGCGCAGGCCAAGGCGGCCTCTGAGCGCTTTCGGAATATTGCCATCCCCGACCATGTGGTGGAAGATATTACCCGGGAAATGGAGAAGCAGAGCAAAAACCTCGTTCTTGTGGGTATGCCCGGCTGCGGTAAGTCCACTGTGGGCAGAAAACTGGCGGAAAAGCTGGGGCGGCCTCTGGTGGACACCGACGCGGAGATCGTCAGACGCATCGGCTGCACCATCCCGGAGTACTTCGCTGCCCATGGGGAAGAGGAGTTCCGGAAGCGGGAGCATGAGGTCCTGCGGGACTTCTCCGGCCGATCCGGGCAGATTATCGCCACCGGCGGCGGCATCGTCACCCGGGGGGAGAATATGGATCCCCTGCGGGAAAATTCCGTGGTGGTGTTTCTGCGTCGGGACATCGAAAAGCTGCCCACCCGGGGCCGGCCCATTTCCCAGAGAAATGACCTGCGTGAGCTGTACGAAAAACGCCGCCCCCTGTATGAGGCGGCGGCCGATGTGACGGTGGATAATCTTGTTCTGAGCCATACGGTGACAGAAATTTTAAAGCTATTTGAATGACAAAAAAGGCTGTGAAACTTCAGTTTCACAGCCTTTTGCTTATTTTTTGATCTTGTGTTCGCCCTTGGCGGCGCTTCGAAAGCCGATCTCCGTGCCGTTTCGGATGCGCACGAAGTTTTCCCGGTGTTTATACCAGATAATCACGGAGGCCAGAAACACGATGGCGCACAGAAGCCAATCCTGTCGGGCAACGCCCAGATAGATGGGGGAGGAGAGGGTGACGGTGACGGTGCCCACCACGATGTAATTGGTGATGATGGTGACAGCCACACCCACCACGAAGAGGACCAGCCCCAGCTTCCAGTCCAAAGCGACGGTCATCCCCCAGAAGCAGGCAAACCCCTTGCCGCCCCTGAACTTGAGATAGAAGGGGAAGATATGTCCCAGTACGCTGGAAACACCGGCGATGGCACCGATGTAGGGCAGGGCGGGGAAGAAGCGCTGTGCCAGCAAAACGGCCAGCAGAGCCTTGCCGATGTCATGGAGGGCAACCAGAATGCCTGCTCTCCAACCCATGAGGATCACCGCGTTGGAGGCACCCAGATTACCGGAGCCCCCTGCACGCATGTTGATGTTGCGCAGCTTGGACAGATAGAGGGTCATGCTGGATGTGCCGATGAGATAGGACAGGGCGATGACGATGAGATAACCCATGGACTCACAACCTTCTGTTTATACTTTTTCCGCCCACTGATCTTCCTTGAAGCCTACGAGGACAAAATCATTCCCCACCAGAATGGGCCGCTTGACCAGCATTCCGTCGGAGGCCAGCAGAGCAAACTGCTCATCCTCGCTCATGGTGGGCAGTTTATCCTTCAGTCCGAGGGCCTTGTACTGAAGACCGGAGGTGTTGAAAAACTTCTTCAGGGGCAGACCGCTGCGGCTGTGCCACAGGCGCAGTTCTTCTTCGGAGGGCTGGTCCTCCTTGATGTGGCGGTCGGTGTAGGAAGCCTCGCGGCTGTCCAGATATTTCTTTGCCTTCTGGCAGGTGGTGCATTTGGGATAGCAAATGAAAAGCATAGTGTTCTCCTTTTGAAAAAACGGCCTGCCGCTTTCGGCAGGCCGTTTTCCGATACAGATTATTCCTCGGGCTTGGCCTCGTCGGCGAAGTCTTCGGCAGTGGCCTCCTCAGCAGGGGCGTCGACCACGACGGCCTCGACCTCGGCGACGACCACGGGCTCCTCATCCTTGTCGTCATCCTTGTTCTTCAGCTCGGCGATACGGTCGTTGTTGGCCTCAATGTTGGCCTTGGCGGCGGTGATCTTCTCGCAGGCGGCGGCGAAATCCTCGCCGGGAGCGGCGGCCATCTGCTCATAATACAGCTTGCCGATCTCAATATAGGCCTTCTTGATGGCGTTTTCCTCGCTCAGGTTGGCGCTTTTCAGCTTGGCGATCTCAGCCAGACGCTTGGACTCGGCGGCGCCGGTCTGGGCCAGGTCGGTAGCCTTATCCTTCAGAACATTGGCGTTAGCCTTCAGAGAATCGAAAAATCCCATAGTATAGCCTCCTTCATTCATTACGGTCTCCCGTTCTGAAACTATTTTACTCTACTTTGTTAAAATAGGCAAGGGGATAACTGGTATTTCATGGATTGTTTACAAATCTCAGCGATGGACGCCGCGGTTCTTGTCACCCTCGGGGTTGGCGCCGAACTCATAGTCGTTGCCGGGCAGGATGGCGTTGAGGATGATGCCGCAGATGGCGGCGATGGCCAGAGAGGTCAGGGTGATGGGAGTGCCGGCCACGGTGAAGGTCAGACCCTCGGAGAAGCCCAGACCGCAGACCAGAATGACGGCGGCAATGATCAGATTGCGGGAGTTGGTGAAGTCCACCTTGTTCTCCACGATGTTGCGCACGCCGATGGCAGAGATCATACCGTAGAGGATGAAGGACACGCCGCCCACGATGGCGGAGGGCATGGAGCCGATGACAGCGGCCATCTTGGGGATGAAGCCCAGCACGATGGCAAAGACGGCGGCGATGCGGATGACGAGGGGATCATAGACCTTGGACAGGACCAGAACGCCGGTGTTCTCGCCGTAGGTGGTGTTGGCGGGGCCGCCGAACATGGCGGACAGGGTGGTGGCCAGACCGTCACCGATCAGGGTGCGGTGCAGACCGGGAGTCTCGATGAAGTTCTTGCCCACGGTGGCGGAAATGGCAGACATGTCGCCCACATGCTCCATCATGGTAGCCAGAGCGATGGGAGCCATAACCAGAATGGCGGATATATCAAACTTGGCCATCAGCATGGGGGGCAGACCAAAGAATTTGGCATCAGCCACGGAGGCAAAGTTCAGCAGGGGAGAGCCATCGGCGCAGGTGACGCCCATCATGTTCAGGACGACGGCGGCGATATAGGAGATGACCACGCCCATCAGGATGGGGATGATCTTGAACATGCCCTTGCCCCAGACATTGAAATAGATGATGGTAACCAGAGCGATGAGGGCCAGAGGCCAGCAGGTGGAGGCGTTGGTCACAGCGGAGGGAGCCAGAGTCAGGCCGATGCAGATGATGATGGGGCCGGTGACCACGGGAGGCAGGAAGCGCATGACCTTCTTGACGCCCACCACCTTGATGATGGCGGCCAGGATCAGATAGGACAGACCGGCGATGACGATGCCGCCGCAGGTGTAGGCCAGCTTGTCCTGGGCAGACATGGTGGCATAAATGCCCTGATCCATGTTGGCCATGGTGAAATAGCCGCCCAGAAAGGCGAAGGAAGAGCCCAGGAAGGCGGGGATCTGGAAGCGGGAGCACAGGTGGAAGAACAGGGTGCCGATACCGGCGAAGAACAGAGTGGTCTGGATGTTCAGGGGCAGTCCATAGCCCTGCACCAGAATGGGCACCAGAATGGTGGCGCCGAACATGGCGAACAGGTGCTGGACACCCAGAATCAGCATCTTGGGCAGACCAAGCTGGCGCGCATCGCGGATGGCGTTGTTGTGATCCATACGATGATTCTCCTTTCAAATACATACACAAAATTTTACAGTCTTATACAATACCACAAAACGACGGATTTCGCAAGAGAAAACAGGGGAAGGAATGTTTTATATAAAGTTTAGATTGTAATTGGACAAGCGTGAAAACCCTGCACCGGGATGGATAGGCATCTCAGCAGGCTGCTTTTCCGCTTGTCCCATTTTTTATTCTGTTAGGAGGTTAGTTAGTCATGGAAGTAAGAATCATGAAAATTTCGGACTCCAGTTTCATCGGTGATGACGGAAAAGAGGTCGTTGGTAAGCACATCTATGTGATGCCTGTTCTGGGTGGCAACATGCAGCGGCTTTTCTTCTCTGCTGATCGGCTGCTGAATATGACCTATGATCCCGTCGTGGGTGATGTGGTCTATGTCGTCGTCAACGAGCTGGGCCGTACTGTGGAGCTGCTGAAGCTCAACTAAATACCAAATTCCCTTTCCGTGAATGTCGGGAGATATGCACTGTTAGGAACCCCGCCCCGGAGCCGCTGCAGGCTCCGGAGGGGTCACTTGACTCCATAACGATTTCCGGGAAGTGGTTGAAAAATGGGCGTTTCGCCGCTGTACTCTATCCACCAATTCGGGGAAGATGTCTACAAGGTCGTGATGTTCAAAGGCGTCCGCGATCCTGACCGCATCTTTGTCCGTGACCATGAGGAAGAGAATCATTACGACACAAAACTGAATGAAGCGTTCTGTCGTGCTCGTTCCATGGTGCTGCAATACGCTCTTTGTAACACATGGGATTACTTCTTCACCGGCACCCTTGATGAGAAGAAATTCAACCGCTATGACCTGGACAAGTATCAAGCGAAGCTGTCCCAGTTCATCCGGGACAAGCGCAAAGCCTACGGTAGTCAAATCCAATTCCTGCTGATCCCCGAACACCACAAGGACGGAGCCTGGCACATTCACGGTATGTTAGCCGGGTTGCCCGACTCCGTCCTTCGTAAATTCCATTACCCAGAGCCCAAATCTCTGGTTAATAGCGATTATCTCAACTGGCCGGATTATCAGAAGAAATTCGGCTTCTGCTCTCTGGCCCCTATCAAAAACCCGGTGGCCACTGCTTTCTATATTACGAAGTACATATCCAAAGATATGTCCCGCCGTGCCGGTGATCTCGGCAAGCATCTCTATTTCCACTCCCGCCCTCTGAAGAAGGCCGTCAAAGCCTCGGATGTTTACTACTTCAATCCCGGCTTAACTGACTTCTGCATCCATGACCACGACTTCTGCAAAACCGGCATGGTGCAGAATGCCAACTGGTTCTTTCCTTTCCAGTGGGACGGTGCCGAGGTGGCCTATGCCGATTGGATCGAGCCGGAGGCTCCTGCGCCTCTGGAGCCGGAAGAGGATTTCAAACCGTGGGAGATCGATCCCTTTT
>JAZQVX010000009.1:0-3073 GCA_045632045.1 Lawsonibacter sp. | reverse complement strand
TCAAGAACGCCACTGAGGAGCTGACCAAGGCCTTCTACGCCGTCAGCGAGAAGCTGTACGCTCAGCAGGGCGGCCAGCCCGGCGGCCCCGACATGGGCGGCGCCAACTGCGGCGGCGACTGCGGCAGCTGCAACAGCGATCCCAATGTGGTCGATGCCGACTACGAGGTCGTTGACTAATTAAGAAATTAGATGCGGAGCCACCGCTTAAGGTGGCTCCGCAACCTTCGTTTAATAACCCGGCCCGAAGCCCAGCGGCGCGGGTTCGGGTCGGAAAGGAGGAGCAAGGAAGCGGACACAGTTTTCCGCGAAGCGGGAAACGAAGTCATGCGGACTTTGCGACGACGAAATGGCAGATAAACGAGATTATTATGAGGTACTTGGCGTGTCCAAGGGTGCCTCTGAGGAGGAACTGAAGAAGGCCTACCGCAAGATGGCCAAGCAGTACCATCCCGACCGCAACCCCGGCAACACCGAGGCCGAGGCCAAGTTTAAAGAGGCCAACGAGGCCTATGAGATCCTGTCCAACCCCGAGAAGCGCTCCCGCTATGACCAGTTCGGTCATGCCGGTGTGGATCCCAACTATGGCGCCGGTGCAGGCGGCGGCTTCGGCGGCTTTGACATGGGCGATATGGATCTGGGCGACATCTTCGGTTCCTTCTTCGGCGGCGGCTTCGGCGGTTTTGGCGGCGGAAGCCAGCAGCGTGCCAACGCCCCCCAGAAGGGTGAGAGCCTCCGGGCCAATATTACCATTTCCTTCGAGGAGGCCGCCTTCGGCTGTGAGAAGGAGATCGACCTGACCCGTACCGAGCACTGTGACGACTGTCAGGGCACCGGCGCTCAGCCCGGAACCACTGCCGAGACCTGTTCCGAGTGCCGCGGCACCGGCTCTGTCCGTGTCCAGCAGCGCATGGGCGGCATGGCATTCTCCAGCACCGCCCCCTGTAAGCGCTGCGGCGGCAAGGGCAAGATCATCCATACCCCCTGTAAGTCCTGCGGCGGCAACGGCACCGTGCGCAGAAAGAAGCGCATCAATGTGACCATCCCCTCCGGCATTGACGACGGCCAGGCCGTTTCTCTGCGCGGCCAGGGCAACGCCGGCAAGAACGGCGGCCCCGCCGGCGATCTGATCGTGGGCATCCGAATCAAGCCCCACAGCCAGTTCCGCCGTGACGGCGTGGATGTGTTCTATGAGCACAAGATCTCCTTCTATCAGGCCGCCATGGGCGCCGAGCTGGAGATCCCCACCATCGACGGAAAGGTGAAGTACAACCTGCCCGCCGGAACCCAGCCCGAGACCACCTTCCGCCTGCGCGGTAAGGGCATCCCCGGCCTCCACGGCCGCGGCAGAGGCGACCAGTATGTTTCCGTCAAGGTGCAGGTTCCCACCAACCTGTCCTCCAAGCAGAAGGACGCTCTGCGCGACTTCGCCAAGGCCATGGGCGAGATCGAGGACGATGACGACGATGACCACAGCTTCAAGAACTTTTTCAAGGGCAAAAAGTAATATCTGAACATAAAAACGCACTGCAAACCCATAGGGTCTGCAGTGCGTTTTCTTATGTCCTGAGGAGAATGGGCTGCAGCTGCCGTCCCTCCAGTGCCGCCTGTGCCGCCTCGGCCACCAGAGAGAAGTCGGCCGACAGAGAGGTGGGCTTCCCCTTGGGGTCATCCTGTCCGAAGGGGACGAAAAAGATATGCTTCCGCCGCAGAAGTTCCCCGATGCTGGCTGCCGATGTGGAAAGTCCGTCGTTGGTGGACAGGGCGATGAGGATGGGGCGTCCGTTGCGCAGATGGGCTTTTGCCGCCATAGTCACGCTGGTGTCGGTGATCCCGGCGGCAAGTTTTCCCAGTGTGTTCCCGGTGCAGGGGGCGATGATGAGCAGATCCAGCAGCTGTTTGGGGCCGATGGGCTCGGCATCCCGGATGGTGGCGATGACCCGGCGGTCACAGATGCGCTCCATCTCCCGCATGAGATCGTGGGCGGTGCCGAAGCGGGTGTCGGTGGCGGCGGTGCACTCTGAAACGATGGGCACGATGTTGCGCCAGCGGGCGCGGATATCCTCCAGCGCCCCCATGGCCTTGGCGTGGGTGCAGAAGGAGCCGCAAAGGGCGAAACCGATGGTCTGTTCCTGCAAAACGATCCTTCCTTTCCGAATGGTCAAACGCCAAGCTCCTCCAGCATGGCGTAGAGTGTGGTGCGAATGGCCCGGGCGGCGGTGGCAGGGGCCACTTTCCCGGGCAGACCGGGGGCGGGGATATGGCGCAGGCCGGAGGACTCCACCCACTCCATATCGAAGCCACCGGGCGGGGAGGCAAGCTCCATCAGGACAGGGAACCCGGTGCCGCTTAGCTGTTTTCTTCCCAGAACAGGGGAGGGAACGGTGTTGATGACCAGATCCCAACTGCTGTTGTCCTGACCCAACCGGTACAGCGGCAGAGGTGTGCATCCCATGCTCTCGGCCAGTGCCAGCTGCCCCGCTTTGCGGGCGGCGACGGTAACTTGTGCCCCCAGTGCCCGGAACCGGTCTGCCACGCATTGTCCCACCTTGCCGAAGCCCACCAGAAGCACCCGGCTGCGGTGGATGGTGGTGGGGAGTGCCTCCATGGCAAGCTGAAGAGCCCCCTCTGCCGTGGGTACGGCATTGGCGATGGCAAGCTCCTCCCGGAGCAGATAGTCGTGGATGGTCAGTCCCAGCTCCGCCGCCTGGGCGTGAAGGGCGGGAGATACTTTCCCGGCGAAGATGTGCTGTTCCGGCCGCAGGGCGCTAAGTACCTCGCGCATGGGAATTTTTTCGGTGACTGCGGGGGCGTGGAGCATCCCGGCGCTGTCCATGGGCGGCATGGGAAGAACCACGCAGTCCCCCCAACTCAGAACGGACAGATCGGCGGAGTCGGCCAGTGCCGCGGTGTATACCGTATGTCCCTCTGCTGCCAGCTGACCGGCCAGATAGAGCTGCCGCCGATCCCCGCCCGCCAGACAAAACTGCAGTTTTTGTTCCATGATGTTCCCTCCAACCATCCCAGTCTGCGCCATCTTATGCCGGGAAGGGAGGACGGGTGGGGGCAAAAAA
>JAZQVX010000008.1:0-3704 GCA_045632045.1 Lawsonibacter sp. | reverse complement strand
GATATACCAGACTCGTTCGGCGCGGGCAAAGACAGGGATATGCCTTCTTCCCCCGCCCGCTGCCGCTCTGCGTACTTCTTACGAATACTCTGCCAAGTTTGTCGCGATCGCGTCTCTGTATTCAGAAGCGGAGTGCGTTCTCGGGCGAAACATCCCCTCCCCCCTCGATAAAAGTAAAATACACTATATTAAAAGATAACAAAACGGTTGAAATAAAACGGCGAAGTGATATAATTATCCTGTACGACTATATGACAATCTCAGCAAGGAGGCCACCCATGGCACATATCATCGCCGTTGTCAACCAAAAGGGCGGAGTGGGCAAAACCACCTCCACCGTGAATATCTCCGCCACCCTCCATGAGCTGGGTCAGCGGGTGCTGCTGTGCGACTTCGATCCTCAGGCCAATGCCACCTCCGGCATGGGCGTGGACAAGAACACCGCATCCCCCAACATCTATGATGTGCTGGTCAACGGCGCCGACCCCAAAAAGGCGGTGGTCAAGACCAAGTACGGTGATGTGCTGCCCTCCAACAAGGCGCTGGCCGGTGCGGGCATCGAGATGATCGCCATTCCCAACCGGGAAAAGCTGCTGAAAAACGCGCTGGATGTCCTCGCCCCCGACTATGACTACATTTTCATCGACTGTCCCCCCTCTCTGGAGCTGCTCACCGTCAATGCCCTGTGCGCCGCAGGTTCCCTGCTGGTGCCCGTGCAGTGCGAGTACTACGCTCTGGAAGGTCTGAGCGATCTGCTGTCCACCGTTCGCATCGTCAAGCGGGGTCTGAACCCCAATCTGGTGCTGGACGGCGTGCTGCTGACCATGTTCGACAGCCGAACCAACCTGTCCCTGCAGGTGGCTGAAGAGGTCAAGCGCCACTTCGCCGGTCAGGTCTATGCAACCGTCATCCCCCGCAATGTCCGCCTTTCCGAGGCTCCCAGCCACGGCAAGCCCATCACCGCCTACGATCCCTATTCCCGCGGTGCCGATGCTTACTGCAAGCTGGCCGACGAAATGCTGGCAAAGCATAAAAAATAATTGGCGCCGCAAGGCGCAATACCAACTCAAAGCCCTGCGAAGCGGGTCTTAGTTGGTAAAAAACAAGCGCCGCAAGGCGCAACACCAGCCCAAAGTCCAACGAATCGGGTCCGAGTCGGTAAAAAACAAGCGCCGCAAGGCGCAATACCAACTCAAAGCCCAGCGAAGCGGGTTTGAGTTGGAGAGGAGATGCAAGGAAGCGGATGAGCAATGCCCGTCCCGGGCGTTGCGAATAGAGCGGACTTTGCATCGACGACGTTTCACGTGAAACATACCACTTCCAAAAAAGGAGGTACCAATGGTAAAGAAAAAATTCGAATCCGGTCTTGGCCGGGGTCTGAACGCCCTGCTGGGCGACCCCGAGATCCAGACTTCCGGTGAGGGCAGCGTCACCCTCCCCATTTCTCAGGTGGAACCCGGGCTGAACCAGCCCCGCAAGCGCTTCGACCCCGAGTCACTGGAGGAACTGCGCCAGTCCATTGAGCTGCATGGCATCATTCAGCCCCTGACTGTCCGCCGTCTGTCCACCGGCTACTACCAGATCATCGCCGGCGAGCGCCGCTGGCGCGCCGCCAAGGCCGCCGGTCTGGCCGAAGTCCCCGCCGTCATCATCGAGGCCGATGACCGCAAGGTCATGGAATTGGGTCTGATCGAGAACCTCCAGCGCGAGGATCTGAACCCCGCCGAAGAGGCCCGGGGCTATCAGGTGTTGATGACCGAGTACGGTCTGACCCAGGAGCAGCTGGCACAGCGGATGGGCAAGTCCCGCCCCGCCGTGGCCAACACCCTGCGTCTGCTGGCGCTGCCCGCCGAGATCATGACCATGCTGGAGGAGGGAACCCTCTCCGCCGGTCACGCCCGCGCCATTCTGGGCGCCCCCTCCCCTGCCCTGCAGGTGGAATGCGCCAAAAAGGTGGTGGAAAACCAGCTCTCCGTCCGTCAGACCGAGGCACTGGTCAAAACCATCTCCAAGGACGCCCCCGAAAAGACCAAGCCCACCCCCGAAAAGGACAACATCCAGATCTATCTGGACGCCCTGGAGAAAGACCTCTCCGGTCTGCTGGGCCGCAAGGTCAAAATCGCCCATAAGGGCAAGAAGGGTAAGATCGAGCTGGAATACTACGGCGACGAGGACCTGGAATCCCTGCTCGACACCCTGAAAACCATGAGAGGAGGGGCAATGAATGTCTGAGGAAAAGAAGGTGGATGCCGCCGCTGACCAGTCTGCCTCCTCCAAGCGGCAGCGCACCTCCCCCAAGCAGCGCTGTCAGCAGTCCGCTCTGCGCTATATCACCATCCTGTTTGCCGCGGCCTTCGTGCTGATGCTCTACACCTTATTGATGGAGCGCCGCCAGAACCAGGCACTCCTGCAGGAAAATCAGGAGCAGATCGCCAATCTGCAGCAGTCCGTTTCCGCCGTCCAGTCCCTGAAGAACCTGTACGCCGAGAACGACACCCTGAAGGCACAGATCGCCCAGCTGGAGGAGAAAAATACTCGTCTGGAATCCGAAAAGAACACCCTCAGCGGTCACATCACCAATGTGGAGCTGAATCTGACCAACGCCAGGAAGGGTCTGCAGGCCATGGACTGGTTCTGGCAGATCGACGAGGCCTACGCCAAGGGCAAGTACGCTCTGTGCCGCAGCCTGATCACCAGTCTGGACGAAGCCGAGCTCACCGACTATCTGCCCACCGAGTCCATCACCGACAACGGCCGCTTCTCCCCCGCCGACCGTCTGGCGGAGATCCGGGATCGGGTGTATTAAAAGACAGCCTTCCCCTCGGGGGAAGGTGTCATTTGCAAATCAAATGACGGATGAGGGGACGGCGGCGCGGTTTGCGCGGCGCAAAAACGGGCATTTTCCCCTGATCGTCCCCCTCATCAGTCGCCTGCCGACGACAGCTTCCCCCCAAGGGGAAGCCTATACTCTATCAAATAAACCAACTATGTTGTAAGGAGAATCACCCCATGTTAGACATCAAGTTTATTCGCGAGAACCCCGAGCTGGTCAAGGAGAACATCAAGAAGAAGTTCCAGGACGCCAAGCTCCCTCTGGTGGACGAGGTCATTGAGCTGGACGCTCAGAACCGCGCCGCCATGGCTGAGGCCAACGACCTGCGTGCCCAGCGCAACGCCCTGTCCAAGGCCAACGGCCCCCTGTTCGGCAAGCTGAAGAAGGCCGAGGGCGAGGAGAAGGACGCCATTCAGGCTCAGATCGACGCCAACATGGCCGCCGTTAAGGCCAACGATGAGCGCCGCGAGGAGCTGGAGAAGCTGGAGGCCGAGCTGGCTGAGAAGATCCGCAAGATCATGCTGGTCATCCCCAACATCATCGACCCCTCCGTTCCCATCGGCGCAAGCGACGAGTTCAATGTGGAGGTTGAGCGCTTCGGTGAGCCCGTCACCCCCGACTATGAGATCCCCTACCACACCCAGATCATGGAGTCCCTGGCCGGTGTGGATATGGACTCCGCCGGCCGCGTTTCCGGCAACGGTTTCTACTATCTGATGGGCGATATTGCCCGCCTGCACTCCGGCGTGCTGGCCTATGCCCGCGATTTCATGATCAACAAGGGCTTCACCTACTGCATCCCCCCCTTCATGATCCACGGCAATGTCGTCGAGGGCGTTATGTCCCAGACCGAGATGGACGCCATGATGTA
>JAZQVX010000007.1:0-2621 GCA_045632045.1 Lawsonibacter sp. | reverse complement strand
CCTGCCCAACCAATTATCCGGCGGTATGGGGCGCAGACTGGCGCTGGGGCGCGCTCTGGCTCTCGAGAGCAAACTTCTCCTGCTGGACGAGCCCTTTGCCGGTGTGGACCCCGAGCGGGCAGAGCGCATTCTGATGCGTTTAAAAGCCATCGGTACACCCATCCTTCTGGTCAGTCACGAGGAGCGCATCACGGCGCTGGCTGACAGCGTTGTGGAGTTGGATGGAATCCCCCTGTTTGAGGTGTAACCCCCTCAGTCATTTGCTTCGCAAATGCCAGCTGAAGGTGAATTGTCCGACAGGGCAAGAGAGGCCACCCTGGGGTGCCCCCGCAAGGGGGGCGCTAAATAAAAAAGCCTTCCCATACGGGAAGGCTTTTTTCATACTTAATTGTCCCAGAGGACCACTTCTCCCGCCTTCAGGCTGGCGGGAACATCAATGAGCCGCTGGTTTGAGCTGCCGCGGAAGCGCAGGGACAGGTCCTTGCGCTCGATGACGAAGGGGCCGTCCACCAACACATCCAGCTGTTCCAGCAGCTGTCGGCTGTGGGAACCTACTTTGCCCTCTCTGAGCTGTTCAAAGAGATAGCCGGAGTAGCACCACACATCCTTGTCCGGGTAGCGCTGACGAACCTTGCGCACCAGTTCCAGCACGGTGGCCTGATTCTCGGGCTCAAAGGGTTCGCCCCCCAGCAGGGACAGGCCCTTGATGTGGGCGGGGGCCAGATGGTTCAGGATAGCCTCCACCTCCACCCCGGTGAAGGGTGCGCCGAAGTTGAAATCCCATGTTTCGGGGTTGAAGCACTCCTTACAGTGGTGGGTACAGCCGGACACAAAGAGGGAAACCCGCACCCCGGGGCCGTTGGCCACATCAATGGGGCGAATATCCGCGTAGTTCATATCAGAACAGGCCGCCCAGACCGCCCATGCCGCCGGTCAGCTTGGACATGGAGCTGGAAGCGTCGGAGTCGGCAGCGCGCACGGCCTCGTTCACGGCGGCCATGATCATGTCCTGCAGCATCTCCACATCATCGGGATCCACGACCTCGGGGTCGATGACCAGATTCTTCAGCTCATGCTTGCCGTTGACGGTGGCGACGACCACGCCGCCGCCGGCCTTGGCCTCATACTCCTTCTCCTGCAGCTCCTGCTGCATGCGCAGCATGTCCTGCTGCATCTTCTGGGCCTGCTTGATCATATTCATGTTCATACCGCCGCCCATACCGGCCATACCGCGGGCGCCATAACCTTTTGCCATGTTGAAAATCTCCTTTATCGTAAAATTTTATTGAATGGTGATATTATCGAATTTCTCAGCAAAGCTGAGCAGTTCATCCAGCGCCGCGTTCCCCTGAGGGGCGGGTGCGGGGGCTGCCTTCCCTGCCGTGGGAGCGGGGGGCGGAGGGGTACCCGTCACCACATTGACGGTGGTGGGAACGCCGAAAGCGGCGGTGGCGGCTTTGGCCACGCCGTCGAGGACATTGGGTTTATTGAGCATGGAGTGGGTCAGCTCGCCGTCCACCCAGAGGGTGAGCTTGCCGTTTTTCCACACGCCGGTGGTTTTAAGGGGATTGGTCAGGAAGGCCATGGCACCGGGGAACACCTTGCCACGCAGCCCGGCCGCGAAAGAGGGCCAGAATGCCCGGTTCTCCTCTCCGCCAGCCACGGCCGCAGGGGCGGGTTCGGGCGCAGGAGCGGGTTTGGAGCGGCGGGGGGCGGGAGCGGGCTTCTCCATCTGCCAGACGGGGGGCGCGGGCTCGTCAAAGACGGGCTCGCAAAATTCCGGAGGCTCCTCGGGAAGAGGGGGGCGCTCCTCCTCCCAGGGAGGCAGATCGACAGGCTGGGGGGCGGGCTTCTTCTCCACAGGGGCGGGGGCGGCAGCGGGAGCCGCAGGGGTTGCCGCCATGGGAATGCCGGAGGCCAGCCGCTCTTCCAGCTGAGCCACCCGAACAGCCAGCCCGGACAGGGACTCGTCCAGACCCTGATCGCACAGGCGGATGAGGCACAGCTCGGCATCGGTGCGGCGGTTGCTGCTGCGGGGCAGGTCGGCCAGCACATTCTGCAGGACTGTCAGCATCTGCAAAAGCCGCTGGGCGGTGAGCTGCTCACCCAGCGCCCGCATGGTAGTTTCGTCATAGCCGCCGGTCAGCAGGGCGGCGGCCCCTCTGGGGGCGGTCTTACGCAGGAGGAGGTCCCGGGCGAGGGAGGACATTTCGCTCAGCACACTGCTGATGTCCTTGCCCGCGCCGTACAGGCTGGCCAGATTTTCCAGCGCGGCGGCGGTGTCCCGCTGAGCCACCTGGGACATGAGCTTGGCCGTTTCCAGATTGCCGGCCAGACCGAGGGTATCCAGAATGTCCTGCTCGTCCACCCGGGTGCGGCCGCCGGCGCACTGGTCCAGCAGGGACAGCGCGTCGCGCATACCGCCGTCGGCCAGTCGGGCCAGAACAGCGGCACCGTCATTGGTCAGCTCAATGCCCTCCTGCTGTGCCACGAAGGCCAGCCGCTGGCTGATCTGACCGGGCAGGATGCGCTTGAAGGCAAACTGCTGGCAGCGGGATTTGATGGTGGCGGGCACCTTATGCAGCTCGGTGGTGGCCAGAATGAACACCAGATGGGCGGGG
>JAZQVX010000006.1:0-1813 GCA_045632045.1 Lawsonibacter sp. | reverse complement strand
CTGCAGCCCCAATATCGCCCTGCTGCCCAACGGAGTCAATTTCCCCCTCTTCTCCGGTCAGAACGGCGTCCCCGGCAGAGGGCTTCTCCCCCAGATCTCCGGCCCCCTCTTCGGCTGGGCGGGCACCATCACCTCCGAGCTGGATCTGAGCCCCATCTTCACCGCCGCCACTGAGAACCCCGACTGGAACTTCCTGCTTCTGGGCCGCCGGGAGGACAACCCCATGCTGTCCAAACTGCGCCGCCTGCCCAATGTGATCTTCGCCGGTCCCTGTACCCTCAGCGAGGTCCCCGACTGGCTCTTCCGCTGTGATGTTCTGGTGGATCTGCTCCGCCGGGACCGTCTGGACGACGGCGTCGTTTCCACCCGCCTTTACGAGTATCTCTCCACCGGAAAACCCGTGGTGTCCATGCTCTGGCCCGATCAGGTGGAACTCTTCCCCGATGTGGTCTACGGCGCTTACACCGACCGGGAATTCCTCTCCATGTGCCGCAGCGCGCTGGAGGAAGACCCCGGCTTCGTCAGCCAGCGCCGCCGGGATCACGGCGCCGCCGCCGCATGGTCCACCCGCGCCTCCGAGGTACTCCGCATCCTCAGCACCGCGGGTCTGCTGTAAGCTTTTGTCACTCCGTAGACATTTTCTCCCCCCGCTTCCGGCTTCTTGTATAATGTGCCAAATTCATTTTGCCCCCTTGCACGAAGCCCCATTTTCCGTTAGAATACAAAGGTAAACCGCTTCAGCTGGGAGGGATTTCTCGTGGTCAACTGTTGTCTGTCTTGTCGTTGTATGACTCAGTGCGCCGCAGTGTACCCTGCCCTCTGTTATTACGGTCACACATAATGCAATATCAGGCTATCCGCACGCCCTCGCGCACGCGGATAGCCTGTAAACTTTTTTAAGGAGTGTATCACATGATCAAAAAAGTCGCTGTCATCATGGGTTCCGATTCCGACTGGCCCGTGGTCAAGGGTGCCTGCGAACAGCTCAAGCAGTTCGGCATTCCCTTCGAAGCTCACATCCTCAGCGCCCACCGCACCCCCGCTGAGGCCGCCGATTTCGCCCGCAACGCCCGCAAGAACGGTTTCGGCGTACTCATCTGTGCCGCCGGTATGGCCGCCCATCTGGCCGGTGCCTTCGCCGGCAACTCCACTCTGCCCGTCATCGGCATCCCCATGAAGGGCGGCGCCATGGACGGTCTGGACGCCCTGCTGGCCACCGTTCAGATGCCCAGCGGCATCCCCGTTGCCACCGTCGCCATCAACGGCGCCAAGAACGCCGCCGTTCTGGCCGCTCAGATTCTGGCCGTCGCCGACGAAGAGCTGGCTGCCAAGCTGGACGCCGCCCGCGAGGATATGGCCAAGCAGATCGCCTCCAAGGAGGCCAAGCTCCAGGCCGAGCTGGGCTGATCAAGTCGTTTCCCTTTTATAAAAAGTCAAAATAAATATTTCAAAACATCATTCAGGAGGAATTTATCATGGAAAAGAAGCTTGTTTACACCGGTAAGACCAAGAATGTTTACGCTCTGGAGAACGGCAATTGCCTGCTGCTGTTCAAGGATGACTGCACCGGCAAGGACGGCGTGTTCGATCCCGGTGAGAACTCCGTCGGTCTGACCATCGAGGGTGTGGGCGATGTCAACCTGCGCATGTCCATCTACTACTTCGAGAAGATCAACGCCGCCGGCATCAAGACCCACTATGTCAACGCCGACCTGAACGAGACCACCATGGAAGTCCTGCCCGCCAAGGTTTTCGGCAAGGGTCTGGAGGTCATCTGCCGCCGCAAGGCCGTCGGTTCCTTCTTCCGCCGCTA
>JAZQVX010000005.1:0-1847 GCA_045632045.1 Lawsonibacter sp. | reverse complement strand
GTTCAGATCGGCGGCCCCTCCGGCGGCTGTCTGACCGAGGAGCATCTGGATCTGCCCATGGACTTCGACTCCCTGAAAAAGGTGGGCGCTATGATCGGCTCCGGTGGTCTGGTGGTCATGGATGAGGACACCTGTATGGTGGAAGTCGCCCGTTTCTTCATGAACTTCACCCAGAACGAGTCCTGCGGTAAGTGCGTGCCCTGCCGCGAGGGCACCCGCCGTATGCTGGAGGTCCTGGAACGCATCGTTGCCAATGAGGGCACGCTGGAGGATCTGGATCTGCTGGAGGAGCTGTCTGCCACCATCACCGAAACTGCCCTGTGCGGTCTGGGCCAGTCTGCCTGTAAGCCTGTCATCAGTACCTTGAAGTACTTCCGCAACGAATATCTGGCCCATGTGGTGGACAAGCACTGTCCCCGCTGCAACGGCAAGAAGAAGGTGCTGACCATCGATCCCGCCAAGTGCAAGGGATGTACCAAGTGTGCCAAGCAGTGCCCCATGGAGGCTATTTCCGGCGAAGTCAGAAAGCCCCATGTCATTGATGCCGACAAGTGCATCAAGTGCAACGCCTGTGTCAGCGCCTGTCCCTTTGGCGCCATTGGAGAGGAGTGAGAGAAATGGCAAAAGGAATTATGTATATCGACGGTCAGCGCGTCGAGTTCGACGGTGAGAACAATGTCCTGTCCGTGATCCGCAAGGCCGGCATTGAGATGCCCACCTTCTGCTACTACTCCGACCTGTCCGTCTATGGTGCCTGCCGTATGTGCGTGGTGGAGGATGAAAAGAGCGGCAAGATCGATACTTCCTGCTCCATGCAGCCCCGGGATGGTATGCGGGTGCGCACCAATACCGCCCGCCTGCTCAAGCACCGCCGTATGATTCTGGAGCTGATGCTGGCCTCCCATAACTGTGAGTGTACCACCTGTGAGAAGTCCGGTGCCTGCCATCTGCAGGAGCTGGCCCTCCAGTTCGGTGTGCGCCGTGTCCGATTTAAGGATAACCGCGAGGTGAGCGGTCTGGATGACTCCAGCCCCGCCGTGGTCCGTGATCCCAGCAAGTGCATCCTCTGCGGCGACTGTGTCCGCGTGTGTGAGGAGACCATCGGCATGGGCATCATTGACTTTGCCAAGCGCGGCTACAATATGCAGGTCATGCCTGCCTTCGACCGCAAGCTGGCCGAGACCAAGTGTATCAGCTGCGGCCAGTGCTCCGCCGTGTGTCCCACCGGTGCCATTACCATCTACAACCAGATCGGCCCCGCATGGCGCGCCATCCACGATCCCAGAAAGCGCGTGGTCATGCAGATCGCGCCCGCTGTCCGTGTGGCTGTGGGCGAGGCCTTCGGCCTCAAGCCCGGTAAGAATGTCCTCAACCAGCTGGTCACCGCCCTGAAGTTCATGGGTGTGGACGAGGTCTACGACACCACCTTCGGTGCCGACCTGACCGTCATCGAGGAGGCTGAGGAGTTCCTGCATCGTCTGGAGGTGGGCGGCCCCTTCCCCATGTTTACCTCCTGCTGCCCCGCGTGGGTCAAGTATCTGGAGAACGAGAATCCCAAGTTCCTGCGCAACATCTCCTCCTGCAAGTCCCCCCAGCAGATGTTTGGCTCTCTGCTCAAGGAAAAGTACGCCAAGAAGGACGCCGAGGACGGCCGCACCACCTATCACATCTCCATCATGCCCTGTACCGCCAAGAAGATGGAGGCCGCCCGCCCCGAGTTTACCCACGACGGCGTGCGTGAGGTGGATCTGGTCCTGACCACTCAGGAATTGATCGACATGATCAAGGAGTCCGGCATCCAGCTGCGCAAGATGGAGTACGAAGCTCCTGACCTGCCTCTGGGTCTG
>JAZQVX010000004.1:0-1638 GCA_045632045.1 Lawsonibacter sp. | reverse complement strand
CCGGCGGCCAGCTGGACTTCGCTCTGGGCGCTTACCAGTCCAAGGGCGGCAAGAGCTTCATCTGCATGTCCTCCACCGTCACCGGCAAGGACGGCAGCCTGAAGAGCCGCATCGTTCCCACCCTGACTCAGGGCTCCATCGCCACCGACCCCCGCACCTGTGTCCACTACATCGTCACCGAGTACGGCATGGTCAATGTGAAGGGCCTGTCCACCTGGGAGCGCGCCGAGCAGATCATCAACATCGCTCACCCCGACTTCCGTGAGCAGCTGATTAAGGATGCCGAGAAGATGGGCATCTGGCGTCGTACCAACAAGAAGTAACTTATACTCCAAAAAGCCGCCTTCGGGCGGCTTTTCTTTTTGATGTTCTGCATTTGTTAGCCTCCCCTGTGCAAGGGGAGGTGGCCGAGCGAAGCGAGGTCGGAGGGGTTGACAATCCCCCAGTCGGCTTCGCCGACAGCCCCCTTTACACAAGGGGGCCTTTATCGCCTCTCCCGGTATAAATCTTCCAAAACTTGCCCAAACTACCTCTCGGAGGTGGTTTGATTTGAAAAACCATGAATTCTTTCGCAAATTTGAGCAGCTGGCCGTGGGCAAGGGCTTTTACATCGTCCTTGCCCTGTGTCTGACGGCGGCGGGGGTGTCGGGCTATTATCTGTTCAACGCCGTGACCGCACCCATGGAGCCTGCGGCGACCCAAGTCCCTGTCACCGTCCCGGAGCGGGAGGTGACCTCTGTCCCGGAGCGGCAGCCTCTGCGCCCGGTGCAGAAACCAGTCACCGTGACCATCCCCGACGAGGAGCCCGCCGCACCCACCGCTGAGCCGGAACCCATTCCCGATGTTCCTGTTTCAACCCCCAAGCCCGCCGTCCCCACCGTATTCACATGGCCGGTGAAGGGGGAGGTTTTAAGGGATTTCAGCGTGGAGACCCTCTCCCCCGACCCCACCATGGGGGACTGGCGCACCCACGCGGGGCTTGACATCTCCGCAAATCTGGGGGAACGGGTGCTGTGCATGACCGAAGGCACCGTGGCCGACATCTGGGAGGACGAGAAGCTTGGCACCTGCATCCGGGTGGAGCACGGCGGCAAGCTGGAATCGGTCTACGCCAATCTCTCCCCCCAGCCCACGGTGAAAGTGGGTGACCCCATGGGCATCGGCGCCATTCTGGGGGCGGTGGGCACCACCGCCAACGCCGAGAGCGGTATGGCTCCCCACCTGCATCTGGAGGTGTTCCGGGAGGGGGAGTCCATTGACCCCATGGAATTGCTGCCGGAGAAATAAAATCGGGAGGGGCAAGCCCCTCCCTTACATATTTACAGCAAAAACAGCCACACCATCCAGCCCGCCGAGGCCATCGCCGCTCCCGCAGCCCCCCAAAGGGGGGCCGGGAGCTTTTTCATGCGCCGGTTCCACGCCTTGCCCTGCTTGAGATAGCCGTCGGCGGCCTGCCGAGCCTCCTTCATGATCTGCTCGGTGGTGACCCCCTCCCGGGCGAGGGCCTCCTCTTTGACAATGAAGATGGCCTCTTCAAACAGACGGGGATCGGGGGATTTGACTAAAATGACCTGTCGGGTGATTCCTTTCACCACAGCGATCACGACCTTTCTGCACAGATTTGTGGATAGTGTGCCC
>JAZQVX010000003.1:0-9315 GCA_045632045.1 Lawsonibacter sp. | reverse complement strand
TGCTGGCCATCGGCGTGAAGGTCTTCCTGTGGCAGTTCAACCGAAAGCTGGGCAGAACCATCGGCTCCGCCGCCATGGAGGCCACTGCCGCCGACTCCCTGTCCGACTGCGCCGCCACCGCCGCCGTTCTGCTGTCCTCCTTCGCCGGTCAGTTCACCGACCTGCCCGTGGACGCCGCCGCCGGTATTCTGGTGTCCCTGTTTATCTTCAAGGCGGGCTGGGATTCCCTGAAATCCACCATCGACCCCCTGCTGGGCCGCCCCATGGACCCCGAACTGGCCAAAGAAATCGACCAGCTCGTCCTCAGCCACGAGTTCATTCTGGGCATTCACGATCTGGTCTACCACGACTACGGCCCCGGCAGAGCCATGATGTCCTTCCACGCCGAGGTCCCCGCCGACGGCGATATGCTCATCATCCACGATATGATCGACCACATCGAGCGGGAACTCAAGGCCAAGCACCACATCGAGGCGGTCATCCACATGGACCCCGTCCTCATGGATGAGCGCACCGTGGCCCTGCGGGAGCAGGTGAACACTCTGGTCAGGGCCATCGACCCCGAGCTGTCCATCCACGACTTCCGCATCACCGCCGGCCCCCTGCATACCAACATTCTCTTTGACCTGCTTGTTCCCTACGATTGTCCTCTGCCCCCCGATGTGGTGCGCTCCTGCGTGACCCAGGAGATCAAGTCCCTGTCCGAGCGCTATTACCCCGTCATCCACATCGACCGAAATTTCGTGGAATGATTCACAAATTATTCATCCTCCCGCCTCATTTCGCGGTATAATAGAGGTATCAACCAAACTACTGTGAGGTGTTTTTATGCCCAAAAAAGTTCTGATCGTGGAAGACGAGAATAATATCGCCGAGCTGCTCCACCTCTATCTGGAGAAGGAGGGCTTCGACACCGCCGTAGCCAAGGACGGCGGCAAGGCCGTGGAGCTCTTCCGCTCCTTTGAGCCCGATCTGGTCCTGCTGGACATCATGCTGCCCGTGCTGGACGGCTGGTCCGTGCTGAAGAAGATCCGCTCCGAGTCCAAGACCCCCATCATCATGCTCACCGCCAAGGGCGAGGTGGAGGACAGAGTTTCCGGTCTGGAGCAGGGTGCCGACGACTACATCGTCAAACCCTTCGAGATGAAGGAGGTTCTGGCCCGCATCCATGCCGTCCTGCGCCGCACCTCCGACCCCGCGGAGGAGCCCGCCAGGGCAAGATCCCTGTCCTTCGACAAGCTGACCATCAATCTGGACTCCTATGAGCTGCTGGTGGACGATCAGCGGGTGGACACGCCCCCCAAGGAGCTGGAGCTGCTGTTCCATCTGGCCTCCTCCCCCAACCGGGTCTTTACCCGCAACCAGCTGCTGGACGAGGTCTGGGGCTTTGACTACTTCGGCGACAGCCGCACCGTGGATGTCCACATCAAGCGCCTGCGGGAAAAGCTGGAGGGCGTCAGCGACCAGTGGCGGCTGAAAACCGTCTGGGGCGTGGGCTATAAGTTTGAAATGGGCCCCGCCATCCCCAACTAAGGAGGGCTGCGCGTGCGCTCCATGTACCGCCGACAGCTCATCATGATGATCTCCATCATTGCGCTGTCCTTCACCATGCTCTCCACCGCCTTTATGCTGCTCAGCTACCGCTATATGAGTCAGGATGAGCGGGACGATGCCGCCCGCAATGCGGGCTACATCGCCAACTTCACCACCTCATATCTCCAGCAGAACACCAGCATCCAGACGGACTTCTACCGCAACTATATCGCCTCCATCGCCCTGATCTCCGACTCCATGGTGCTGGTGGCCGACCCTCAGGGCCAGGTGGTCTATGCCACCGACGGTGCCTACTTCTATAATTACAAGGATGTCACCCTCCCTCCCCGACTGGTCAGTGATGTCTTTGAAAAAGACGGCTATACCGGCCTGACCCTCCTGCCCGGGGTGGGCGCGGAGAGTCTTTATGTGGCGGCCCTGCCCATCTCCACCGGCAACGGCATTCGCTCCGTGGACCGGGCCATGGTGCTGGTAGGTGCCGACGCCACCCGCATCGCCGAGATGTGGAACGCCACCGCCACCATCTTTTTCTTCTCGGTGATGGCCGTTCTGCTCATCACCATCGTCACCTGCTCCATCATGTCGGCCTATCAGGCCAAGCCTCTGCGTGCCATGGCAGATGCCGCCCGCCGCTTCGGCCGGGGTGACTTCACCGCCCGGGTCACCAATTACGAACACGCCGCAGACGAGATCGTGGATCTGGCCGAGTCTTTCAACACCATGGCGACCTCTCTGGCACAGGTGGAGAAACAGCGCGACGACTTCATCGCCAACATCTCCCATGAGCTGAAAACCCCCATGACCACCATCTCCGGCTTTGCCGAGGGCATCATCGACGGCACCATCCCCGAACAGCGTGAAAAGGAGTCCCTCCAGATCATCGTGTCCGAGACCCGCCGTCTGTCCCGACTGGTGCGCCGTATGCTGGATCTGTCCCGACTGGACGCCGCCAGTGAAAAGGCCGTCACCGCTCAGGAGCAGTTCGACCTGACGGAAGTTGCCTCTCAGGTCCTCATCAGTCTGGAGAGCAAGATCACCTCCCGCAATCTGGATGTGGATGTCCAGATGCCCGAGGATAAGCTCATGGTCTGGGGCGACCCCGATTCCATCACCCAGGTGTGCTATAATCTGATGGACAACGCGGCAAAATTCGCCGTCCCCGGCAGCGCCATCACCCTCCAGATCACCAAAAAGGAGGGCAAGGCCTATACCACCATCAAAAATCTGGGTGCCACCATTCCCAAGGAGGAACTCCCCCTCCTCTTCGACCGCTTCCACAAGGCCGACTCCTCCCGCTCTCAGGACCGCGAGGGCGTGGGTCTGGGTCTTTACATCGTCAAGACCATCATGAGCAATCTGGGGGAGAGCGTCACCGTCACCAGCGAGGACGGCGTCACCGCCTTCACCTTTACCCTGACGCTGGCGTGACCCCGTAGGGGGCGGCCTCTGTGCCGCCCCGCCATTCGGGCCGGCACGGAGACCGGCCCCTACCATTTCGTATCAAATGTGGTGTTTATATGGAGAAACGAAATCCCGACCTCTGGCAGGGCGGCCCATGGGAACAGCCCTCCCGTCCTGTGGTCGATCCCCCGCGTATTCCCCGGCCCCGCCCGGTGCTGCGTACCAGACGCAGAAAGCGCCGTTCCCGGCTGAAAACCTTCCTGCTTCTGCTCGCCGTCTTTCTGGTGACGGCGGGGGCCATCATCGCCGTGGGACTCAGCGGCCTGTTCCCCCTCCCGCAGGAGGACAGCGGCCTCAGCATCCCCTCCTTCCCCTATGAGAAGTACCCCCAGATTCAGCAGCAGCACACCCCCGATTACTCCACGCCTCCCTTCATTCCCTCCGCCCCCACAGGCACCGGGGTGACCCTCACCTTCTCCCCCGCGGGAGAGCGGGAGCTGAGCTATGAGGAGATCTATGCCCGCTGCGCCCCCAGCGTGGTGTCCATCACCACCGCAGGGCTCAAAGGCTCCTCCTCCGGCACCGGCGTGGTCCTGACCGCCGACGGCTATATCCTCACCAACGCCCATGTGGTGGCGGGTGCCTCTCAGGTTCAGGTCATCACCTTCGACAACCGGGCTTCCTATGCCCATCTGGTGGGCTTCGATGGGGACGAGGATCTGGCTGTGCTGAAGGTGGAGCTCGCCAACCTCACCCCCGCCGCCTTCGGAAGTTCCGACGAGCTGCGCATTGGTCAGGAAGTGGCCGCCATCGGCGATGCGCTGGGCTACCGCTCCACCATCACCGACGGCATCATCTCCGCCCTTGACCGGGAGGTCACGGTGGACGACATTACCATGCCCTTCATCCAGACCAGCGCCTCCATCAACTTCGGCAACTCCGGCGGCGCCCTCATCGACCGCTATGGCCGTGTGGTGGGCATCACCACCGTCAAAATCGTCTCCGGGGACGGCTCCAGCGAATCTCTGGGCTTCGCCATCCCCTCCACCCGGGTGAAATATGTCTGCGACAAGCTCATCGCGGGTGAAAAGATCGTCCACGGCTCTCTGGGCATCACCGTCAACACCGTCCCCGTTGGTGAAATGGGACTGGAGATCCTCTCCGTGGAGGAAAACAGCGAGGCCTACGCCCAGGGTCTGCGTCCGGGTGACATCATCCTCCGGGTCAACGGCGAGCCCCTCACCAGCCCCCAGCAGTTCACCCGCCTCAAGCTGACCATGGGCGCGGGCGACACCCTCGAACTCACCATCCGCCGGGGCGACCTCACCCTTGAGCGCACCGTCCCCCTCACTCCCACCGAAGTACTGGAGGGCTACCGATGATCAACACCACCCTTTGCTATATCCGCCGGGGCGAAGAGTATCTCATGCTCCACCGCATCAAAAAGGAAAACGACCTCAACCACGACAAGTGGATCGGCATCGGCGGCAAATTTGAGGACAAGGAATCCCCCGAGGACTGCTTATTGCGGGAAGCCCGGGAGGAAACGGGGCTCACCCTCACCGACTACTGCTACCGCGGCATCGTCACCTTCGTTTCCGACCGCTGGCCCACCGAGTATATGCACCTGTTCACCGCCGACGGCTTCACCGGCGAGATCAAAGAATGCGACGAAGGGGTTCTGGAGTGGCTCCCCCGCCGGAAGCTGCGCCAGATCCCCCACTGGGAGGGGGACGACATCTTCCTCGACCTCATCGAGCATGATGCGCCCTTCTTCTCCCTGAAACTCTGCTACGAGGGCGACACCCTCGTTTCCGCCGTTCTGGACGGCAGGACCATCAAAGGAGGCATTTAAAAATGACCGTCACGCTGAAAAACGAATTCCTCACCGTCCTCATTGAGGACAAGGGCGCCCAGCTGTGCAGTGTGCGCAACGCCGCCGGCACCGAGTACATCTGGAAGGCCGATCCCGCCGTCTGGAACCGCCACGCCCCCCTCCTCTTCCCTGTCATCGGGCGTCTGCAGGGCGGCGCGTACACCGTCCACGGCCGGACCTATCACATCTCCAGCCACGGCTTCGCCCGGGACAGTGTCTTCACCGTCGCCGAGGCCACTGATACCCGCGCCGTCTTTACCCTCACCCACAGTGAGGCGACCAAGGCCGTCTACCCCTTCTCCTTCCTGCTCACCGTGGTCTATGAGCTGGAGGGCTGTGAGCTGAAGAAGCATTTCACCGTGGAAAATCTGGATCAGCAGGTCATGTACTACGAGCTGGGCGGTCACGACGGCTTCACCGCCCCCCATACCCCCGACCAGACCATGGACGACTGCGCCATCCTCCTGCCCGGTTACGACGACGGCTTCACCCCCTACGGCATGGACGAGGCCTGCATGATCACCCCCAAGGGGGACAAGCTGCCCTTCCCCGGCGGCCGCATCCCCCTCAAGCCCATGACTCACGGTCTGGACACCTTCATCGTGGACTCCCCCGCCTCCGCCAAAGCCATTCTGGTGGACAGGGACAACAAGCCCCTCGTCACCCTCCACTTCCCCGACTTTCCCTATCTGGGTCTGTGGACCATGCACATGGAGGGGGGCGTCGACACCAATTATGTCTGCATCGAGCCCTGGTCCACCCTGCCCGACACCACCTTCGTGGGCCGCGATCTGAGCGAAAAGGCCGGCATCCGTGCCCTGCAGCCCGGTGAGCGCGAAAATCTGAGCTACACCACCATCTTCCATATTTAAGTAGGGGCCGGTCTCCGCGCCGGCCCGGACTTCGGGGCGACACAGAGGCCGCCCCACCACAAGAAAGAGAGGAAACGAAATGAAACCCGAATACGCAAATACCTTCGGCGTGCGCAAGGTCGCTGACAAGGAAGGCAACATCCTGGAGCTGACTCTGGACATCGCCTATAAATACATGGAGACTGCCGTCACCGTCACCCCCAAGGGTCTGGAGAACATCTCCACCCCCGCCGCCGAGCAGGTGGCCAGCGTGGTCATGAACCGCCAGAGTGCCATCGCCCTGCGCAACCTGCTGATCCAGACTCTGGACGGGGAGATGTAAAGTCCTCCGTAGCCTGCCTCCCCCCTTGCGGGGGAGGTGGCACGGCGCAAGCCGTGACGGAGGGGGTCTGCGGTCAGCATCCACCCATAACCCCCTCAGTCTCGCTATCGCTCGACAGCTCCCCCGCAAGGGGGGAGCTTTTTTTATGCCTTCTTCGTTATGTTTCCCATTCTGCATTCTGCATTGCCGCATTCTGCATTTTCAATTGCCTTTTCCCGCTAACAGTGGTAAAATAAGATGTTAAATTGGATATGCTATGCCCACAGAGATAAAACAGGAGGGTTCCACCATGCGTAAACTCATCATGGAGAAAGCCGCCATTAAGAATAACCTGTCCGTCATCAAGGACAAGGCCGACGGCGCGGCAGTCTACGGTGTTCTGACCGGGGACGGCTGCGGCGCGGGCATCGTGCCCATGGCCAACATCCTCCGGGATGAGGGGATCGGCCGTTTCGCCGTATCCGAGGTCAGCGAGGCCGTCGCTCTGCGCCGTGCCGGCTTCGTGGATGAGGAGATCCTCATGCTCCGCGCCACCACCGACCGCACCGAGCTGGAACAGCTTCTGGATCTCAATGTGGTCTTTACCGTCTCCTCCGTGGATACGGGACTGGCCCTCAACGCCCTGGCGGAGGCCCGCTCCACCGTGGTGGAGGCCCACATTCAGGTGGATACCGGCATGGGCTTCGGCGGTTTTCTGGTCAGCGAGCCGGAAAAGGTCCTGCTGGCCTACCGCTCTCTGCCCAAGGTCGCTCTGTCCGGCATTTATACCCAGCTCCACGCCGTGAGCAAGAAGGACCCCGAAACCGCCGCCCAGCTGGAGCAGTTCCAGATCGTGCTGGAAACCATCCACGCCGCCGGTTTTGAAACGGGCATCGTCCACGCCGCAGGTTCCTTCGCTCTGCTGCATAACAAGAACACTCGCCTGGACGCCGTCCGGGCAGGCTCCGCCATGCTGGGCCGCTGCCGCCGTACCCGGGGCGACAAGCTGGAGCTGGTGGGCTATGGCGAGGTCCCCCTGACCGATGTGCGCTGGCTGCCCAAGGATCACACACTGGGTGCCGATAAGCCTCTGGTGCTGAAAAAGCCCACCCGCATCGCCGTCATCCCCGTGGGCTATACCCACGGTCTGGGTGTCTGCTCCATCCGGGAGACCACGCTGCTTGCCCTGTGGCGCCGTCTGCGTGCCGAGCGCAAACGCCGCATCTATATCAACGGCTCCAAGGCCAGAATTCTGGGCGGCATCGGCGCCAGCGAGACCATCGTGGATGTCACCGACATCAAGTGCTCCGCCGGCGATCTGGCCAGCTTCGACATCGACCCCATGTACGCCCGGGGTTTTGAAATCGAATTCCGATAACCATTTAAAAGCGCCCCCTTTACGGGGGAGCTGGCATTTGCGAAGCAAATGACTGAGGGGGTCTTTCCTCGTGGATTACCCCCTCCGCCTCGCGTTTGCTCGGCACCTCCCCCGCAAGGGGGGAGGTCAATTTCAAATAAAGAGGTTCTTTTCATGTCTATCAACTTCCAGCCGCTGCTCTTCGGCGGCGACATCAATGTCTATTCCGTTGCCCGCGCCTTCCATGAGGCCTACGGAATCAAGGCCGTGGCCTTCGGCAAGTACCCCTCCTTCCCCTGCAACGACAGCGCCATCATCGACTACCGCGTCTGCCCCAAGAATGAGGACGCCGACACCTTCCGCAAAAATGTAGCCGATGTGGCCGCCGAGTTTGCCGACAAGACCGTCATCCTCATGGGCTGCGGCGACAGCTATGTCCAGCTGGCCGCCCGCTATAAGGACGAGTTCCCCGCCAATGTCATCGCCCCCTACATCGACGGCAAGCTGCTGGACTTCCTCATCAACAAGGAGAAGTTCTATCAGCTGTGTGACGAGCACGGCATCGACCACCCCGCCACCTTCATCTATGACAAGTCCATGGGTCACGACTTCACCCTGCCCTGGACCGCCCCCTATATCGCCAAGCCCGCCGACTCCGTGGCCTACTGGGCCTGCAACGAGCCCAAGCTGAAGAAGGTCTATGTCTGCGACAGCTGGGAGGAGCTCATCGCCGCTCTGGACGAGGTCTACGCCGCCGGCTATCAGGATCACATGATCCTGCAGGAGTTCATCCCCGGCGACGACAGCTATATGCGTGTGCTGACCAACTACTCCGACCGCAACGCCAAGGTCACTATGATGTGTCTGGGTCATGTCCTCATGGAGGAGCACTCCCCCCACGGAATCGGCAACCACGCCGTCATCATGACCGAGCACGACGAGGGTCTGTGCAGGAAGATCAAGGCTCTGCTGGAGTCTTTGAACTATGTGGGCTTCTCCAACTTTGACATCAAGTTCGACCAGCGTGACGGCAAGTACAAGGCTTTCGAAATCAACTGCCGTCAGGGCCGTTCCAACTTCTATGTCACCGGCGCAGGCCGCAATGTGGCCCGTCTGGTGGTGGAGGACCGCATCGAACAGCAGGACAAGGAGCTGGATGTGGTCACCAACAAGTCCCTGTGGATGATGGTGCCCCAGTCCATCGCCTTTAAATTCTCCCCCAAAAAGTACCACGCCGAGATGAAGCAGCTCATCGCCGAGGGCAATGTGAAGCACTCTCTGGTCTATAACGCCGGTGACGGCTCCCTCAAGCGCCGCCTGCGTGTGCTGCGCAACCATCTGGGCTGCATCAAGCGATTCAACAAGTATAGTAAGGTGCCCGACTGACCCCCTCCGCCTCACTTCGTTCGGCACCTCCCCCGCAAGGGGGGAGGTTATGATTCCCAACCACCGACAAAGGAGTGATACCATGTTATCCTTATGCTGGCACTATCTCCTGTGCGCAGGCCTGCTGCTCCTGTGCTATAAAGCCGGACAAAACCGCCGTTTCTCTCTGTGCGCCGCCATCACCGCGCTGATGCTCGTCGTTGCCGGTGTTGGTTTCTGGCTGGTCTACGCGGGTCCTTTCGTGGAAAGCGGAAAGACCTTCGCCGGGTATGTCACCCGGTACGGGGTTTACTCTCTGCCCATTTTCCTGTTCCCCCCGGCGGGACTGATTCTGACCCTGCTCAGTCGGAAGAACAAGTAAGTATAACCCCCTCCGACCCGCTTCGCGGGCCACCTCCCCCGCAAGGGGGGAGGCTGTTATTCCCACTCCTGTGGCTCCCCCCTTTCGGGGGAGCTGGCAGCCCGAAGGGCTGACTGAGGGGGTAAAAATGAGTTTATCAATGCCAAATTACCGTTTAGGTGTCCTTGGCGGCATGGGGCCCCGCGTCGTCACAAGCTCCATATCCCT
>JAZQVX010000002.1:0-6346 GCA_045632045.1 Lawsonibacter sp. | reverse complement strand
AAGGACGTTGACGTCCTCTCCGGCGCCAGCTTCACCTCCTGGGGTATTCAGGACGCCGTTGACTATGCGCTCGAACATCTGAGCAGCGTAAAGGAGGCGGGTTAATATGAACGAAACCGCTAAGAATTCCAAGCTCAGCATTCTGCTGCGCGGCATTATCAAGGAAAACCCCGTTCTGGTTCTGGTTCTGGGCACCTGCCCTACTCTGGCCACCACTACTTCCGTGTCCACCGCTATCGGTATGGGCGTTGCCGCTGCCATCGTGCTGATCTGTTCCAACATCATTATTTCTCTCCTGCGTAAAGCTATCCCCGACACCGTTCGTATCCCCTGCTACATCGTGGTCATCGCGGCCTTCGTGTCCGTGGTGGAAATGCTGGTTCAGGCATACTTCCTGGATCTGTATAATGCGCTGGGCGTGTATCTGCCCCTGATCGTCGTTAACTGTATCATTCTGGGCCGTGCCGAGATGTTCGCCTCCAAGAACGGTATCTTTGATTCCGCTCTGGACGGTCTGGGCATGGGCATCGGCTTCACCATCACTCTGACTATCATGGGCTCCATCCGTGAGATCCTGGGCTCCGGCACCTGGATGTCCGGTCTGGACGGCATTCTGCCTTTCCTGCCCAAGGGTTTCGCCATTCAGGTTCTGCCTGAGGCCATTGACCCCTTCACCATTATGACCAGCGCCCCCGGTGGCTTCTTCATCTTCGGTGTCCTGATGGCCGGCGCTACCTGGCTGACCAGCCGCCCCAAGAAGGAGAAGGCTGTTGAGGCTGCCACTGAAGGAGGTAACGCATAATGATCCTGAAGCTTGCTAGTATCTTCTTTACCATGATCCTGGTGGACAACTATGTTCTGTCCAAGTTCCTGGGTATCTGCCCCTTCCTCGGCGTTTCCAAGAAGCTGGACAGCGCTGTGGGTATGTCCCTGGCTGTTACCTTCGTCATGGTCATGGCTACCGCCGCTACCTGGCCCATCTACATGCTGGTCCTGGATCCCAACGGCATGGGCTATCTGCAGACCATCGTCTTCATTCTGGTTATCGCCATTCTGGTTCAGCTGCTGGAGAGCTTCCTGAAGAAGTTCATCCCCTCCCTGTACGCTGCTCTGGGCGTGTACCTGCCCCTGATCACCACCAACTGCGCCATCCTGGGCGTGACCATTCTGAACATCGACAACGGCTACAACTTCGTTGAGTCCATCGTCTGTGCCGCCGGCGCCGGTATCGGCTTCCTGCTGGCCATGGTGCTGTTCTCCGGCGTCCGCCGCAAGGTCGAGGCTGCCAAGCCCCCCAAGTGCTTCGAGGGTCTGCCCATCACTCTGGTCGCTGCGGCTATGACCTCCATGTCCTTCATGGGCTTCGGCGGCATCGTGAGCGCCATCTTCGGCGTGTAATAGGAGGGTAAAGACTGTATGAATCCTATTATTCTTGCTATCATCGTTGTCACTGTCATCGGTCTGATCGGTGCAGTGATTCTGGTCGCCGCTTCCATCTTCATGTTCGTTCCCGTGGACGAGCGCGTTGAGAAGATCACCGGCGTTCTGGCCGGCGCCAACTGCGGCGCCTGTGGCTGTGCCGGTTGTGCCGACTACGCCAAGACCATCGTCGAGGACGGCAACGCCATCAACAAGTGTACCCCCGGCGGCGCCGCCTGCGTGGCCGCCATCGCCGAGATCATGGGCGTTGAGGCCAGCTCCTCCACTCCTATGAAGGCTGTCGTTGCCTGCTCCGGCACTTGCGAGAAGACCTCCAAGCGCTATGAGTTCCAGGGCATCCAGAGCTGTCAGGCCGTTAAGGGCCTGTACGGCGGCGACGGTATGTGTAAGTTCGGCTGCCTGGGCTACGGCGACTGCGTCAAGGCCTGCCCCTTCGATGCCATTCATGTTGTGGACGGCGTTGCCAAGGTCGACCGCGCCAAGTGCGTCGGCTGTGGCGCCTGTGCCACCGCCTGCCCCAACTCCATCATTTCTGTCATCCCCGAGCACAAGCGTAAGCCTGTTGTTCTGTGCCAGAATAAGGACAAGGGCGCTGACACCCGTAAGGCTTGTACCGCCGGTTGTATCGGTTGTATGAAGTGTGCCAAGGCTTGCCACTTCGACGCCATCACCGTCGATGTTGCCAACGGCGTTTTCCTGGCCAAGATCGACCAGGAGAAGTGCAAGGGCTGCCAGCTGTGTGTCAAGGAGTGCCCCGTGGGCGTCATCCATGTCCCCGAGACCTACTAAGACCAATAAAAAATCCGCTTCCCGATCCGGGAATCTGATTTTTTTATTTATCGGTTTCTCAGCCAGCTTGGCAGAGTCTTGGCTTTGACGCTGGAAACAATGCCCATACAGGCAAAGAGGGTCATGACGGAGGTGCCGCCGTAGCTGATGAAGGGGAGGGTCAGGCCCATGACAGGCAGAACATACAGGCACATGCCAACATTCAGAATGATCTGGAACAGGAGCATGCCCGCCATGCCCATGCCGATAAAGGCATAGAAGGGAGAACTTGCCTGATGTGCCACCCACACGCAACGGATGACGATGGCGCTGAGCAGGAGCAGCAGGCACGCGCAGCCCACAAGGCCCAGTTCCTCGCCGCAGACGGAGAAAATGAAGTCAGTGTGTCGGGCGGGGAGGGCGCTTTCGATGGTGGACTGGGTCTGCAGTCCCTGTAGATAGCCCTGTCCGAAGAGTTTGCCGGAGCCCAGTGCCAGAATGGAACGGGACTGCTGAAAGCCCTTGCCCATGGGATCGAGGGTGTGGTCAAAGACCACCCGGAAGCGAATGATGCGGTAGTCGTTCCAAAGACTTGTTTCGGGCAGTACATAGTTCCACAACAACACTGCCGCGGAAATAACACTGCCGCCCACCAGTACGAACCAGCGCAGCTTCACACCGGCCGACCAGGCCATGACCACAAAGATGGAGGTGTAAATGACGCACATACCCATGTCACCGCAGATGGCGGCGATGAGTCCCAGCATGAACAGGGTGAATCCACCCATCTGCACCACAGAAGGGATGGAGCTGATGTCGCCCTTGGAACGCAGGGTAGACAGAAGGTGAGCCAGTATGAGGATGAAGGGGATCTTGACCACCTCATTGGGCTGGATGTTGACGGGGAAATTTTTGATGATGGGATCCAGAGTCAGCCAGTTCAGGTTGCCGCCCACGGAGTGACCGAAGGGGGTGAGCAGCAGGAGGATAAACACCACGCTGAATCCAAGCATAAGCCCCCAGTGCTTTTCCGTCAGCAGCTGCAGATCCAGAAATGTGATGAAGATATAGAGCATCACGCCCAGCAAAATGCCCGCCAGCTGAACCAGTATGACCTTGTTGTTGTTCTGGAACCGGGTCGCCGAGTATATCAGCAGCAGTCCAAAGCCGCTGGCCGACAGACACAGTGCCAGAAGGATCAGATCACCCTTTCGAATAAACTCTTTGATGGGGGAGAGCAGGGTGGACAAAGACTCACCTCCTTATTTTGAAAATTACGCCCTATATTTTATCTCTTTTGGGTGGAAATGTAAACCGCATCGTGGTATAATCCCCTTTGGAAAATGAAAATTTTCTTTGAACGAAAAGGAGCGGTCAACACCGTGCAGTATGAATATATCACCAACAGCGCCCAGCAGACCGAGCAGCTGGGAGAAAAACTTGGACAGATCCTGACATCCGGAACCGTTCTGGCCTATACCGGCGATCTGGGGGCGGGGAAGACCGCCTTCACCCGGGGACTGGCCCGTGGCCTTGAAATTCCCGAGCGGATCACCAGTCCCACCTTCACCATCGTCAACGAGTATGAGGGGGGACGACTGCCCCTGTTCCATTTTGATATGTACCGTCTGGGCAGCTCTGATGAGCTGTTCGACATCGGCTGGGAGGACTATCTCGTCCGCGGCGGCGTGTGCGCCGTGGAGTGGAGCGAGAATGTGGACGATGTGCTGGACAGCGATACCATCCGTGTGGATATCCGCCGGGGGGAGAGCGATGACCAGCGCCGCATCACCATCACCAACGCCCCCGCCCTGTAAGAAAGAGAAGGTAAACGCCTATGATGATCTTAGCACTGGAATCCTCCGCCACCGCCTGCAGCGTGGCTCTGACCCGGGACGGAAGTGTGCTGGCACAGGCCTTTCAGCACAGTGGTCTGACCCATAGCCGCACCCTGCTGCCCATGGTGGACAGCGTCCTCAACAGCTGCGGGGAGAGTGTGGAGCATGTGGATGTGGTGGCCGTGGCCGCCGGCCCCGGCTCTTTCACCGGCCTGCGTATCGGTGTGGCCACTGCCAAGGGTCTGGCATGGCCCGAGGATAAGGACTGCGCCGCCTGCTCCACGCTGGAGTCCATGGCATGGCCTTTGGCCCATATGAAGGGAAAAGTGATCGTCTGCGCCATGGATGCCCGCCGCAGTCAGGTCTATAACGCGCTGTTCCTTGCTACCGGTGAGGGGCTTGAGCGTCTGAGCGAGGATCGCGCCATCTCCCTGACCGATCTGGCAGAAGAGGTGCGAAAATACGACAACGAAAAAATTGTCGTTGGAGATGGAGCCAAACTGTGTTATAATACTCTCAGTGAAATGGGGCTGGCTCTGACACTTGCGCCCGAGCATCTTCGGATGCAGAGCGGTTGGGGTGTGGCCCGCGCCGCCGAAGAGATGGCAAAGCAGGGACAGCTCATCAAGGGCGAGGCTCTCAACGCCGTCTACCACCGTCTGTCACAGGCAGAACGGGAGCGAATGGAAAAACAGAAAAACACTTAAAAAGGAGCTTTAAATTATGTTTAACGAGAAAGTTCATGTTCTGGATCACCCCCTGCTGCAGCACAAGGTGAGCATCCTGCGCCGTCAGGATACCGGCGTCAAGGAGTTCCGTGAGATCGTTTCCGAGATCGCCGCTCTGGAGTGCTATGAGGCCACCCGCGATCTGCCTCTGGAGGATGTGGTCATTGAAACTCCCGTGGCTACCGGCACCTTCAAGCAGCTGACCGGCAAGAAGCTGGCCATCGTGCCCATCCTGCGCGCCGGTCTGGGCATGGTCGACGGTATTCTGGACCTGATCCCCAACGCTAAGGTTGGTCACATCGGTCTGTACCGCGATCCCGACACTCTGGCTCCCGTGGAGTACTACTGCAAGATGCCCACCGACATTGCCGAGCGCGATGTCCTGGTTCTGGATCCCATGCTGGCCACCGGCGGTTCCGCCGCTGCCGCCATCACCTTCCTGAAGGGCTACGGCTGCAAGAACATCAAGCTGATGAACGTCATTGCCGCTCCCGAGGGCGTCAAGACCGTTCAGGAGGCTCACCCCGATGTTGAGATCTATGTTGCCGCTCTGGACGAGGGTCTGAACGACCACTGTTACATTGTGCCCGGTCTGGGCGATGCCGGCGACCGTATCTTCGGCACCAAGTAATTGAATCGACAGCCCAAGAGAGCCGCGGTTTTCCGCGGCGCTCTTTTTTGCGTTCCGGGAAAAAAATCTTGGTAAGATACGCTCTTTTCCTTGTCTAAAGCGCTTTCTTGTGCTAAAATTACATCTTGGTATCGTATAATACCACTGGTATGTTTTGTCAACGGCGCACCGCTGTGCGCCCGCTTTGAATCATAATGAGGTGTTACTATGAAAATCGTAGTTTTGGCCGGCGGTCTGAGCCCGGAGCGCAATGTTTCCCTCTCTTCCGGCTCTATGATCTGTCAGGCTCTGCGTGAAAAGGGGCATCAGGTGGCTCTCGTGGATCTCTTCTTCGGTCTGGAGGACTATGAAGGCGGTCTGGAAGATCTGTACACCGCCCCTATTCCCGAGCATTTCAAGAAGGTGGATCCCAAGGCCCCTGATCTGAAGGAGGTTCGTGCCTCCCGCAAGGATCAGAGTCCCAGCGCCATCGGCAAGGGTGTTCTGGAGCTGTGCGGCACCGCCGATGTGGTCTATCTGGGCCTCCACGGTGCCTGCGGTGAGGACGGCCGCATTCAGGCCGTGTTCGACCTGATGGGCATTCCCTATACCGGCGCAGGTTATGTCAGCTCCGCCATCGCCATGGATAAGGACCTGACCAAGCGCATGGTGGCCGACAAGGTCCTCACCCCCAAGTGGGATGTGGTCACTGTCACCGATGAAAATCTGGATACTCTGACCGCTGAGATCGAACTGCCCGTGGTGGTGAAGCCCATCGCCAGCGGTTCCTCCATCGGCGTGTATATTGCCCATGACCGCGAGGAGCTGCGCGCCGCGCTGGAAGTCAGCCGCGATCTGGGCGGCCGCACCGTCGTCGAGCAGTACATCAAGGGTCGCGAGATGAGCGTGGGCATCTTCGAGGGCAAGGCCCTGCCTTCCATCGAGATCATCCCCAAAGAGGG
>JAZQVX010000001.1:0-7622 GCA_045632045.1 Lawsonibacter sp. | reverse complement strand
GATCGTCGGCGGCTCCATCAAGCTCGACGGTCAGGAGCTGGTCGACGCCGGTGAGGGTGTCATGAAGACCGTCCGCGGCAACAAGGTGTCCATCATTTTCCAGGACCCCATGACCTCTCTGAACCCCACCTATACCATCGGCCACCAGCTGATGGAGGCCATCGTGCTGCACACCAACCGCACCAAGGCTCAGGCCAAGGAGCGCGCCATCGAGATGCTCCGTCTGGTCACCATCAACGAGCCCGAGAAGCGCATGAAGCAGTACCCCTTCGAGTTCTCCGGCGGTATGCGCCAGCGCATCATGATTGCCATGGCTCTGGCCTGTGAGCCCGACATCCTCATCGCCGACGAGCCCACTACCGCACTGGATGTTACCATCCAGGCTCAGATCCTGGAGCTGATGAAGTCCCTGCAGGAAGAGCTGGGCATGGCTATCATTATGATCACCCATGACCTGGGCGTCGTGGCCCAGATGTGTGACGAGGTCATCGTCATGTACGCCGGTTCCATCTGTGAGCAGGGTACCGCCGACGAGATCTTCTACAACCCCCGCCACGGGTACACCAAGGGTCTGATGCGATCCATCCCCACCGCCGATACCGCCGGTACCAAGCTCAAGCCCATTACCGGCACCCCCATCGACCTGCTGAACATGCCCAAGGGCTGTCCCTTCGCACCCCGCTGCGACGCCGCCATGAAGATCTGTCTGCGTGAGCGCTGCGAGCGGATGCAGATCAACGAAAACCACGCCGCCGCCTGCTGGATGAATGTCAAGCTGGGGCTGGAGGACGGTTCCATCACCGCCGCCGGCAGACAGAAAGGAGAGGCTTAAATGAGCGAGAATAAGAATCAGCCTCTGCTGGAAGTCAAGGACCTGAAGCAGCACTTCAACATCAGCATGGGCATGCTGAAGTCCAAGCCTCTGAAGGCCGTTGATGGTGTTTCCTTCACCATCAACAAGGGTGAGACTCTGGGTCTGGTCGGTGAGTCCGGCTGTGGTAAGACCACCGTCGGCCGCACCATCCTCCACCTGTATAAGCCCACCTCCGGCGAGATCTGGTACAACGGTAAGCAGATCGTTACTCCTTCCGATGTCCATGAGTTCCGCAAGAAGGCCACCATGGTCTTCCAGGATCCCTACTCCTCTCTGAACCCCCGCATGACCGTCGCCGACATCATCGGCGAGCCTCTGGATGTCCATCACATGTACTCCAACAAGGCTGAGCGTCAGGAGCGCATTCTGGAACTGATGAACCATGTCGGTCTGAACAGTGAGCACGCTTCCCGCTACGCCCACGAGTTCTCCGGCGGTCAGCGCCAGCGCATCGGCATTGCCCGCGCTCTGGCCGTTAACCCCGATTTCATCATCTGCGACGAGCCCGTTTCCGCACTGGATGTTTCCATTCAGGCACAGGTCATCAACATGTTTGATGAGCTGCAGGAGGAGCTGGGCCTGACCTATCTGTTCATCGCCCACGTCCTGCTGGTGGTCCGTCACATCTCTGACCGTATCGCCGTCATGTATCTGGGCAAGATGGTGGAGCTGGCCGACGCAGCCGAGATTTACGAGCGCCCCATGCACCCCTACTCCAAGTCTTTGCTGTCCGCTGTGCCCGTGCCCGATCCCAAGATCGCCCGCGCCAACAAGCGTATCGTCCTCACCGGTGATATTCCCAGCCCCCTGAACGCTCCCTCCGGCTGCCCCTTCCGTACCCGCTGCCCCTATGCCACCGAGCAGTGCGCCGCCGAGATGCCTCCCTTCCGCGAGGTCAAGCCCGGCCACTTCGTCGCCTGCCACCGCGTGGACGAGGTCAACTGACCTCAACTTCCCTTTGTCAATATGTGTGCGAAATGGATGGATCTCTTGCAATTAGTTGAAGTTGGTTTCTGCGCATATTGGAATATATCTTCACGAAAGGATGTATACAAATGAAGAAGACCCTCGCTATGCTGCTGGCTCTGGCAATGAGCCTGTCTCTGGTCGCTTGCGGCTCCAAGACCGAGCCCGCTCCCGCCCCCGAGGCAACCCCCGAAGCATCTACCCCTGCTGATCCCGCTGCTCCCTCCGTCCTGGCTGTGTGTCTGGCTTCCGAGCCCGATACCATCGACCCCGCTCTGAACTCCGCCGTTGACGGTGCTACCATGGTTTCCCACCTGTTCTCCGGTCTGGCCAAGTGGGCTCAGGATGCCAACGGCAATCTGGTCATCGCCGCTGACGCCGCTGAGGAGCTGGTTGAGGGCGTCGCCAATGAGGACGGCACCGTCACCTACACCTACACCCTGCGCGACGGCCTGAAGTGGTCCGATGGCAAGCCCGTCACCGCCGGTGACTTCGAGTTCGCCTGGAAGCGCGCTGCTTCCGTCGAGCTGGCTGCCGACTACTGCTACATGTTCGAGGTCGTCGACGGTTACGCCGATGTCTGGGCTGAGGTCGAGGGCGCTGAGCTGAATGTCGTTGCCAAGGACGACAAGACCCTGGAGGTCACTCTGGCCAACGCTGTTGCTTACTGGAACGAGCTGCTGGCTTTCCCCACCTACTTCCCCGTCCGTGAGGATGTCGTCGCCAACGAGGCTTGGGCCACCGAGGCTGCCACCTATGTCTGTAACGGTGCTTACACCATCTCCAAGTGGGATCACAACTCCGTCATCGTTCTGGAGAAGAACCCCAACTATGTTGATGCTGATACCGTCACCATGGACACCATCGAGTTCTACCTGTCTGACGACACCAACAACATGCTGACCAACTTCGAGAACGGTTCCTGGCTGATGATCGACGATATTCCCACCAACGAGATCAAGGCTCTGGAGGAGAAGTACCCCACTGAGTACAATGTTGTCGGCCAGATCGGTACCTACTATGTCTGCTGGAATGTCAACGAGAACATCCTGCCCGCTGAGCTGGGTCTGACCGGCGCCGCCGCTGAGGCTGCTGAGGCTGAGATCCGCAACGCCATCGGCCTGCTGTTCGACCGTAACTATGTCTGTGTTGAGATCGGCCAGGCCGGTCAGGTTCCCGCTTCCTCCTTCGTCGCCATGGGTATGACCAACCCCGACGGCACCCAGTTCTATGAGACCGCTGGCCACAACGCTGACTTCAACGGCTACTACAATGTTGCCGAGGAGGCTTACGAGGCCAACTGGGCTTCCGCTATCGAGACTCTGAAGAAGTACTACAACTTCGACGAGGCTACTCAGCAGTTCACCAATGTTCCCACTCTGACCTACCTGTACAACACCTCTGACGGCCACAAGGCCATCGGTGAGTACCTGGCCGGCGCCATGGCTTCCGTTGGTATCACCATGAACCTGGAGAACCAGGAGTGGAACACCTTCCTGAACACCCGTAAGAACGGCGATTACTCCATCGCCCGTAACGGCTGGCTGGCTGACTACAACGATCCCATCTGCTTCCTGGATATGTGGACCACCGGTTCCGGTAACAACGATGTCCAGTTCGGCAAGGGCGAGCACAAGGATCTGGCCATGTACAACATGGATCTGACCCCCGCCGGCATCGATGTCAAGGTCGAGAACGGCACCTGGGCTGAGACCTATGATGTTCTGATCTCCACCATCAAGTCCACCACCGACACCGAGACCCGCTATGAGCTGATGCACATTGCTGAGGATCTGCTGATGTCCACCGGTTGTATCGTCCCCCTGTACTACTACACCGACATCTTCATGATCGATGACGCTGTTCAGGGCTTCTTCTGCAACCCCCTGGGCTACAAGTACTTCATGAACACCACCATCGGCTAATTGCTGATATCCAAGAGCCGCTCGTATGAGCGGCTCTTGTTTTTTTGACCATTTTCTGCTATGATGGTCAGAGCAGGGGAGAGTCCCTGCAAATTCATGAGATAATACGGAGGCCTCATCATGGCTGTTCTTTCCCATCTGGAACCTGCAAAGGTGTTCCATTTCTTCGAGGAGATCTGCTCCATTCCCCACGGTTCCGGCAATATCCGCCGGATCAGTGACTACTGCGCCGACTTTGCCCGTCAGCGCAATCTGAAGTACATTCAGGACGAGCTGGGCAATGTCATCATCTTTTCTCCCGCTACCCCCGGTTATGAGCAGGCTGAGCCCATCATCCTGCAGGGCCATATGGACATGGTCTGTGTCAAGACCCCCGACTGCCCTCTGGATCTGACCCGGGACGGTCTGAAGCTGGGCGTGGACGGCGATGATGTCTTTGCCGAGGGCACCTCTCTGGGCGCCGACAACGGCATCGCCGTGGCCATGATGCTGGCTCTGCTGGACAGCCCCGAGCTGCCCCATCCCGCCGTGGAGGCACTTATCACCGTGGATGAGGAGACCGGCCTGTTCGGTGCCGCCTTCGTGGATTTCGCCCCCCTGAAGGGCTACCGTCTGATCAACATGGACTCCGAGGAAGAGGGTGTCTTTACCGTCAGCTGTGCCGGCGGTGTGCGCACCAACTGCGAACTGAAGGTGGAGCGTGAGCAGTGCACCCTGCCTCAGGTGAGAGTCAGCGTGGATGGTCTGCTGGGCGGCCACTCCGGCGTGGAGATCCACAAGGGCCGGGGCAATGCCCTGAAGCTGCTGGGCCGCGTGCTGAAGGCCGCCGCTGAAAAGACCGAGGTCCGTCTGGTGTCCTATGCCGGCGGTGCCGCCGACAATGTCATCTGCCGGGAAGGTGCCGCTGTGATCTGCGCCGCCGATCCCGCCGCCGTTGCCGCTGCCGCCGCCGAGATGGAGCAGCGGTTCAAGGCTGAGCTGGGGGAGCGCGACCCCGGTGTCTGTGTCCGTGTTTCCGAGGGGGAGCAGGGGAGTGTGTCTGCCCTGACCGCCGCCCATACCGCCACCGTTATTGAGATCATCAACGAGGTGCCTCAGGGCGTTCAGGCCATGAGCGCCAGTATCGAGGGTCTGGTTCAGACCTCCCTGAATCTGGGCGTGGCCTCTCTGGAGGATGTTCTGACCCTGCGCTTTGCCCTGCGCAGCTCCGTGACCGCCGAGAAGAAAGCCATGCTGGAAAATCTGAAGGAGATCTTCGCCCGCCGCGGCGGCAGCGTGAGTTCCGACGGCGACTACCCCGCATGGGAGTACCGCGAGAACTCTCCTCTGCGTGATCTGATGGCCGCCACCTACACCGACATGTACGGAAAGCCCCCCGTCATCGAAGCCATCCACGCCGGTCTGGAGTGCGGTCAGCTCACCGGCAAGCGCCCTGAGCTGGACTGCGTTTCCATTGGTCCCAACCTGAAGGATGTCCACTCCGTGGATGAAAAGCTGTCCGTTGCATCCACCAAGCGCACCTGGGAGTTCCTGCTGGAGGTCCTCAAGCGCAGCAAATAAGAGGACTGAATCGCAAAAAAATCATTGACAACTCGGCACCAAACAAGTATAATCTAATGCAGTTTGGTGCTGATTTGCGGCTGTGCTGGAATTGGTAGACTGGCAAGCTTGAGGTGCTTGTGTCCGGATGGGCGTACGGGTTCGACTCCCGTCAGCCGCACCAAATTAGAAACCCGGAATCCTTTGTACTGCAAGGGATTCCGGGTTTTGTTATTTTCAAATAACCATACTTGGGCATTATTTGGGCATTATTTGATTTTTCTATTTTGCCGCCTTTTTAAGCCGGGAAACGAGTGTATCTGCGACGGCCTGACTTGCCGCAGCCTTGGATTCTGCGAACTCATAGGCGTAGATGTTAAGAGTTGTAGACACCTGAGAGTGGCCAAGATTGGCGGCAACGGTCTGGGCATCGGCGCCCTCGTTGATAAGCATGGCGGCATTCAGATGCCGGAAGGCGTGGACGCCGAGGAAACGCAGGTCGTTGGCGTCGCAGTGCTTTTTCAGCCAGGCATACGGGGTATTTGGGTGCATTGGCGCACCGTCTGCTGTCGTGAACAGCCGGTCGCTGCCCTTCCATTGGTCTCCAATAGCCAAGTGTGTCGCTGCCTGTTCAGCTCTCAGCTTGCGGAGCACATCAAAGACAATTTGGGGCTGTTTCAGGATGCGCTTACTGCCCTCCGTCTTAGGAACATCAGTATACACTCCACGTTCCTTTGAATACAGACTGGCGCGATTTACGGCGATCAGACGGTTCTTGAAGTCGATGTCAGACCACTCGAAGCCAAGCAGTTCCTCACGCCGGTAACCGCAGAAGATGGCAAGAGTAAAGAAAGCACGGTATTTAAGAGGAGCGTCCTCCAGACTATCAAGGAGCTCCACGGCCTCCTCGGTCGTGTACCACTTCTTCTGGCTCTTGTCAGCCTTGGGGGGCTTGATGTTGGCACAGGGGTTGTCCTTGAGCATTTCCATATCGATAGCGTAGGCAAAGATAGAGGAGAGGAGGGACAGGTAATTGCGTTGGGTTTTAGGGGAGAGGGGCTTCTTGGTCAACATGTTTGCGCCCGGCTGCCCGAGTTTTGTGATGAAGGCTTTGATTTGCCGCGGGGTGATTTTGTCCAGATAGTAATGACCAAGTTCATCTACGATTCGCTGCTTTAGGCTTTCGTAGCCAACAGCGGTACGGTGGCGCAGATCTGTCGCTGCGTATTCCTCCATGTATCTGTCGATGAAGGTGGCGAACTTGATGTGCCCGGATTGGACGGACATGCTCTGGCAGGCTTCATCAAACAGCACAGCCTGCCGGTTCAGTTCTTTTTCAATCTGTCTGGCTGTCATGCCAGGATCCGGTGTCCAAGTCATGGAGGGCTGCACCTGGCGGCCGTCTATGCGGTAGCCAACGGATGCCCGGATGCGGTAGGACTTTCCGCGCTTTTCTATGTGTGCCATAAATTAAACTCCCTTCTATTGCACCGTGCGCCCTCTTTGTGGTACAATAAAAGGGCGCAGTATGGCCTTTCGTGATGGTTGGGTCTTGTGCACATGGCCTGTGGTGCTGGTAACACCTGGCCTATTTCGCCTCCGATGCTGGTAACATCGGGGGCGTTTTTTATTTACAGAATCGTTTACTTTTTTCCAAACAGGGCGTTCCAAAGCATGTTTTGGGCCTTGCGTTTCCTTCCGGCCTTAGTGGTTGGAATTCCTGTGGCTTTTGCAATTTTTCGCTTTGCGTTTGTGATGCCCAAAGCGCGCTTCCAACTGAATCCACCGAATGCCATAATATTACCTCCTTCAAAATTTGCTTGCGGACATTTCTGCGCCGCACCTCTACAATTTTCTGTGGTGGTCTTTTTTACAGAACCTCACACTCTAAACTTAAAAATATAGTTCAGCAGCCAGATTGCCGTGTGTGTAATAGCACACGGCTTTTTTCATGAAGTCCTCGGTCACATCAACATACTCGGCAAGTGACCAAAGCTCTGTGCATCCGTCGGCTACAGCCTGATCCAACTCATCCTCCGGGGTGAGTTTTTTTATTGCCCACTTGTCTGCGTGGTTTTCATGCTTCTGCCGGATATCCAGTGCCGCGAAAGGGCTATAGAAAGAACCGGTGCGACAGTGTCCCAGTTCATGAGCCAGACAGACAGTCTCTTTTCCCGTAGTATCCATCCGCCAGGGGTCTATGGCAATAGCATGACTGCCATCGGGGAGCGGGATAGAAAGAGATGCAGCTCTGACCATGGAGATCCAGTCCACATCGATTCGGTTCTCTTCGGCGTATCGATAGAGATCCAAAAGTT